>JAFRLP010000590.1 GCA_017431185.1 Victivallales bacterium
GACTTCCGCGCAGACTCCTCCGCCTCCGCTTTCAGCCTTGCGCGAAGCCCCTCCATCTCGGTCTTGATTTTCGCGCGTATGCCTTCCACTTCGGCTTTGACTTTTTCGCGCTCGCTTTCCGCGTCGGCCTTGAGTTTCGCGCGTTCCTCCTCCGCCTTCTTGTTCAATTCACGCTGCTTGTCCTGCTGCTGAGCCAGCCAGGTGTTGAGCTGCTCCTCGGCATTGCGGGACATTGCGTCGATTTCCTGCTGCGCCTTGGCAAGCAGCTGCTGACGTTCCTGCTCTGCCTTGGCAAGCAGTTGCTGCCGCTCCTGTTCCGCCTTGAACATGGCGTTTTCCCGAATGAGCTGAGCCATGTCCGCGCCCATGCCCATACCCATCCCCATGCCGGCGCCCATGCCCATGCCGGCGCCCATGCCATTCCCCATCGTGTTGGGGACGCCATAGGCGACCTGGGACTGCGGCGCAACGGAGGCCTGGACGTCGGCGGGCGGGACGATGGGCGCCTGTCCCGGCACGGACACGTTCACAGGAGCAGCCACTTTGATTTGGGGAGCGGTGGCGGCAGGAGGCTGCTCCACTATTTCCATCGGCACCTTGCATTTGGGGCACTTCATATTCGGAATAGCGGTCTCAAGCACCTTCTGAGACTTGCACTGCGGGCAGGTATGTATCACGGACATGGCTGTTCTCCTGCTGTCTTGACCTTTGGGGTTATGCTTTGGCGATGGCAAAACGGGCGGTGACGCCGTTCAGTTCGACCTCGTGCATCTCGGCGGATTCGCCTTGCTCGATGCTCAGGGCCAGGGTTTCGGCGGCGATGTACTCCTTCTGGGCGACGATGGCCGAAGAGAGTTCGGCTGGCCCGCTGTACATCACGTGAATGCGGTCAGACACGTCAAATTTCAGTTCCTTGCGCAGGTTCTGCAACTTGCTGACGATTTCCCTGGCCCAGCCTTCCTGGATGAGCGAGTCATTCAGGCGTGTATCCAGCGCCACGGTGACGTCACCCTCGTTGGCGACGGACATGCCTGGCTTTTCGGTGCGCTGGACAATCACGTCATCGGCGGTCAGGGCGTAGCCGCTGCCATCAGGAAGGGAGAGTTCCAGCGTTTTTCCCTGGCGCAGGGCCATGATGGCCGTCGCGTCCAGTTGCTGGACAAGCGGGGTGAGCATTTTCATCCGCCCGCCCAACTTAGGGCCGAGCAATTTCATGTTGGGGCGGGCGGCCAGGGAGACCAGGGCGAGTTCATCCTCGCGCAGTTCAATCTCCTTGACGTTGAGTTCCTCGGCGATGACCTGGGACATGCTGGACAAGTCCGCGCGCACGTCTGGACTGAGCGAGACCAGCACGGCCTTCTGGAGGGGCTGGCGGACCTTGATGACCGCCTGGGTGCGCAGGAAATGACCGAGTTTGACGGCTGTCATCGTGCGCTCCATTCTCGTGTTGAGAGCCTGGTCAACCAGGGCCTCCGACACCTCTGGATAATCGCACAGATGCACGGAGTCAGGCATGTCCGCCGTGCGGAGATTGCGGTAGATTTTCTCGGTGATGAAGGGGATGAAGGGCGCGGCGATGCGGCAGAATGTGACCAGAACAAAATGCAGGGTCTGGTAGGCCTCGAATTTGTCGGAGTCGTTGTCGCTCTTCCAGAACCGGCGGCGGGAACGGCGGATGTACCAGTTGGTCAACTCATCCAGGAATCCAGTGAAACGGTTGGCCCCGCGCTGAAGGTCGTAGTTGTCCATCGCCTCGCGGATGTCGGCAAGGGTCGCCATCAGTCGGGAGATGACCCAGCGGTCAAGTTCGTTCTGGGGATTGGCTGGCGGAGTGGTATGCTCCGGCTTCCAGCCATCGACGCGGGCGTAGGTGTTGAGGAAGCAGTGGGCATTCCACAGCGGGATGATGACGGTGCGCATCACTTCACGCACGCCATTCTCGCTGAACTTGAGGTCTTCGGCGCGCACCACAGGGCTGTTCAGCATGCACAGACGCACGGCGTCCGCCCCGTATTTGTTCACGATGTCCATGGGGTCGGGATAGTTGTGGAGATGCTTCGACATCTTGCGCCCGTCCTCGGCCAGAACAAGCCCGTTGACCACAACGTGCTTGTACGGGGGCTTGTCAAACAGCATGGTGGAGAGTTGCATCAGGCTGTAGAACCAGCCGCGGGTCTGGTCAAGCCCCTCGGCGATGAAGTCGGCGGGGAACGCCGACTCAACTTTGTCCCTGTTCTCAAAGGGATAGTGGTGCTGCGCGTAGGGCATCGAGCCGGACTCAAACCAGCAGTCCAGCACCTCGGGGGTGCGCCGATAGACCTTCCCGTCCCGATGGATTTCGACTTTATCGACGAAATGCTTGTGGAGGTCGGGCACCTTCTGCCCCGAGAGTTTTTCAAGTTCTTCGATGGAGCCCACGCAGATCATGTCGTTCTTGTCCTCGACATTGACCCAGATGGGAATGCACGACCCCCAGAAACGGTTGTGCGAGATGTTCCAGTCACGGGCCTCCTTGAGCCAGTTGCTGAAACGCTTCTCGCCGACGAAGGGGGGCATCCAGGTCACCTGGCCGTTGTTGGCGACCATCCGCTCGCGGAGGTCGTCCACCTTCACATACCAGGCGTCAATTGCCCGGTAAATCAGGGGGGTGTCGGTGCGTTCGCAGTAAGGATAACTGTGGACAATCGTCGATTGCGCCACCAGTTTGCCCTGCTGCTTGAGCCATTTGATGATGGGCTTGTCCGCCTCCTTCACGTTCATTCCCTGGAAATCCGGGACTTCAGAGGTGAAGTTGGCGGAGGCGTCCAGCGGGTCAATCATCGGGATGCCCTCGCGGGTGCAGACCCGGTAGTCGTCCTCACCGTAGGCGGGTGCCTGGTGGACAATGCCAGTGCCGTCGGTCGTGGTGACATATTCGTCCATCACGATGCGGAAGGCGTTGGGGGTATCCTTGAAATAGGGGAAGATGGGTTCGTAATGCACTCCCACGAGGTCGCGGCCCTTGCATTCGAAGAGCACCGTGTACTCCTCCGGCTTCTTGTAGTAGGCCTTGAGCCGCTCTTTGGCGAGGATGTAGGCGTCCTGCGTGTCGCCGTCCTTGACGATGACATAGGCAATGTCGGGTCCGACGCAGGCCGCCAGATTCTCCGGCAAAGTCCAGGGCGTCGTAGTCCAGATGCAGACGTAGGTGGTCAGGCCTTCGGTTCCCGGAAAAACCCTGTCCGTGATTTTCATGCGGACGGTGACCGTCGGGTCCTGCACGTCCTTGTAGTTGGCTCCCGCCTCGTTGTTGGAGAGCGGGGTGCAGAGTTTCCAGGAGTAGGGGACAATCCGGAAGGCGCGATAGACCCGCCCCTGGTCCCACAACTGCTTGAACACCCACCAGATGGTCTCCATGAACCCCTTGTCCATCGTCTTGTAGCCGTGGTCGAAATCGACCCAGCGCCCCATGCGGGAGACGATTTGCCGCCATTCATTGACATAGCGCAAGACCATGGAACGGCATTTCTCGTTGAACACGTCGATGCCGGCCTGCTGGATGGCGGGCGCACCGGCCAGGCCGAGTTCCTTCTGCGCGAGCGCCTCAATGGGGAGACCGTGCGTGTCCCAGCCAAAGACGCGCTCGACGTACTTGCCGCGCATCGTCTGGTAACGGGGGACGACATCCTTGATGGTGCCTGCCAGCAGGTGTCCATAGTGCGGCAGACCAGTGGCGAAGGGCGGGCCATCGTAGAACACATACGGCTGCGCGCCGCGGCGATTCTCCAGGGAACGGGTGAAGGTTCCGTTTTCTTCCCAGAATCTGAGGGTTTCCTCCTCCATTTTGGGGAAGGAGGCATTGGTTTCTTGTGCGTCAAACATGGCAGGGGACTTATTGTTTCAGGTTGCGATGTTTATCGAGTTCGGCGGCGAGGGCCTCGGTTTCCCGCTGGCGCAATTCCGCCAGAGCGCCCTGGTCGGCCTCCGAGTACTGGCCGTCCTGCCAGTACTCTATGCGGGCGTATGGAATGCGTATCTGTGAAATACGCGCCTTCTCATCCAGAAAATTGACCTTGACCACCTGGGGCAGCACCTCCTCGATGGTCAGGACATGGAGGTTCAGGCCATTGAATCCGACATCCCAGGGGCCGGCCTTGCTGCCGTCTTCCCGCCTGGCAATGGATTCAAAGCGCCTGGGCGTGAACTCGGCCTCCTCGGTTTCCGCCGTGGCGGTGCTCTCCACTCCCAGGGTGACGGCCAGGTCCTTTTGGCGTTCCGCCTCGGCCTCCGCCTTGGCCTGCGCCTCCGCCGCCATCGCGGCGCGTCTGGCCTTTTCGCCCTTCAAGTCAAAGCAGAACAGCATGTACAGCGGCCATGCCCAGGGCAGGAGCAGCCCCAGAAGAAAATGCAGGAAGGGATTGTAGCGGCGCGCGGAGGCGATGGAGGCCGCCCAGAATGCCGACCCCAGCAGCACAAGCGAGAGCAGGACAATGAGCAGCGTTGTCCCGCCGTCTGCCGCGAATTCGGCCTTGGCGGTTGCCTTGTCCATGTCCTTGGCTGCGCCGGCAACGGTGAGAAACGCCTTTTTGACCACGGCGTAGAATGCCTCGATGATGTCTTTGTTGCCTGTGTTGTCCATGTTTGTGAAGTGAAATCAAGTGTGGGAGCGATGGATGAGTCCCCGTGTGTCAATGGTGACGTAAATCAGGTAGAGCAGAAAGGCCAGGCAGTAGATGGTGTCGAAAGACCATGTGTCTGGCGCCGCGGCGTACCAGACCAGGGAGACCAGGGTCGGCGCCACGCTGCTGGACAGACTGACCAGCAGCGTGTCCAGAAAACTGCGCCCCGCTTCCCGATTGAACAGCAGGGAGCCAAACAGGAAGGCCAGCATGCAGAAGCCAATGGTCTTGGCAAAGGAGAGAAAATAGACGAATCCAAGCACGGGACAGGCCCACAGCGTGCCAAGCCTCGCCATGGCCTTCATCTCCTTGTTGCCCCATTCAAGGTTTTTGTCCAACTTGCGGAGCTGCTCTTCGGAAATCATTGTCTTGACCAGGGGGGTGTCATCCTCGTCGCGAAACCAGTAACTGGCTCCCGTCGGGTAAATGAGCACACCCAGGGACACGGACAAATCTGATATAGCCTTTTGCGCCGTGCCCTCGACAAAGCGATGGGAGCCAATGACCTGCACCGCGGCATTCTCACCAAAGCGCGAGGTGAAGGGCAACTCCGCATCCGTGCGCCAGGAGAGCACGCCGTCCTTGAGGGTGATCGGACCGAGCGCGTCGCCCAGTTCCTCGGCGACGCGCTCGGCCTCCGGCGCAAAGCGCCGCCAGGCGGAGCAGGAGGCCAGGCTGCAGGCCACCAGCAGCGCCAGCAGGATGGTGGCAAGCGATGGCCACCAGCGCCGCTGCACCTGAACCGTCACCAGAGCCAGCCCTGGCCGCAGAAACAGGGCCAGGACAATCGCCAGCCCAGGCGGGGTCAGGATGCCTGCCCTGAGTTCTCGGTTGACTTTGCCGAACGGAACCATTGACGTTTATTTCTCCTTGCTCTCCAGCAGTTTCTCCTGGTGCTCCAGACTCTCCATGGTCTTGCGGGCCTCCTTCTGCTGCCATTTTGGGGAATGGTCGATGAACAGCACTCCGTCCAGATGGTCGATTTCATGTTGCAGGCAACGCGCCAGCAGATTGGCGCATTCAAGCACAACCTGCGACCCGTCCATTAGAGTGGCCCGCAGGACGACTTTTGCAGGGCGGGTCACGTCTCCGTCAACGCCGGGCAGGCTCAGGCACCCCTCCTCGCAGGTGTCCGTCTCCTCGGAATGGGAGATGATTTCAGGGTTGACCAGGACAAGCGGCATTTTGGGGTTGAGCACCAGTTCGCCTGGAGAGAGGGACATGGTGGCGGCTTTTTTGGGGTCGGGGCGTGTGTCGATGGCCACCATCCGCAGGTTCACTCCCACCTGGGGGGCCGCCAGTCCCACGCCGGGCACTTCGCTTTCCGCCAGTGACACCAGAAGACGCTCGGCAAATGCCTTCACCTCATCGTCTATGGCTCCAACGGGCAGGGATTTCCGGCGCAACGCCGGATGCCCGTTGAAGACGATGCGCATTTTCTGCGGTTTGCCTGTAAGTAAATCGAAAAAGGACATAGTTCATCTAATGAAAGTGGTGTCACCAAGTGTAATTTGTACAATTTAATCCACTTTCCCGATTTCGCAAGCCCATGCGCATAAATCGACCAAAAATCAAAAATCAAAAAAGGGAGCTCACCGTAGAAGAACGGGTCCCCAAAATCGTTTTTTTCCTCACGTCGCCGAATGAGGCGGTGTTATCGCCGTTGCAAGGTATCAGGGTGTCGGGAAAGTGTGCGTGGTGCCCTGTCCGACCAGGAACGCCGCGTTGAACCTGCCGGAGCAATTGTCCAGGGCCAAATGCCGAAGAGGTTCAGGTATGGCTTTTTTATCCGTTCCGTCACTTGCGAATGAAGGCCGTATCCGGTTCCGGAGCCTGGAGCATGGAGGCGAATTCGGGAGAGCCGACAAAGATATACCGGAAATCGCACTCCTTCAGCGCAAGTTCGATTCTGTCGCCTCGAAACTCTTCGCCGCTTACGGGATCGATCACGGCGCCTTCAGGGGAAAGCCCCATCTTTTTGCGGTCGAACTCGAAGGTGGTCGTCCCGGCCTTGCCGCAGTTGGTGAGGACGAACAATGCGGTCCCGCCACGCTGATAGCAGCTGACCAGGAATTTCCCGGAGACTTGGAAGGGATTGTCCTTCCGGTAGTATGGGATGAACCGGCAATCGGGCTTGTGGGTCCCGAATGCCCACTGCAGATAACGGTCCTTCCACGGCTCGACAAAATTGCCCCAGAACTTCTGCATGGGGAACATCCGGTGCTGATTCAGGAGAGCCAGCGCGGTCCGCTGTGCGCGGTCGTACATCGAATAGTATTCGTTCAACGGGAGCTTTGCCCGGTTGGGGATGTTCGGCAGCACCAGCGCCACGTTGACAAGCCCCGCCTGAAGTCCGGTGGAATGAGCCCGGATATAATCCGGCGGGAACTGTTCGATGAAGTTGCCCTGCACACTGTATTCCCAGCAGATGCCGAGTGTCGCGAAGGCGAACTCCGGAATAATCATGGTGTTGGTCAGATGCGGCGCGACCAGCCGTTCCCTTTTTCCGCGGTCTTCCATGATGTACGCCAGACGCTTGAACAGTTGCCGCGAGGCCAGAAGCCCCATGGAAGGCAGGGGACGGTTCTTGTAGTCCCTGCACGCCGCCAGATCGGGATTCGTCTGCGGGATGGGGAAAGTTTCGTCGAAATTGATTCCGTCGGCCCCGGCCTCCAGCAACTTGTCGTAGGTCCAGAGGAGATAGTCCACGGCCCGAGGGGTCATGTAGATGCGGTCCGAGAGACCCTCGTGATACATCTGGCGCGTCGCCCACTCCGCCCTGTGGTACTGCCAGGCAGGATCCGACACGGCAATGATGCTGGCGCAGTTGTAAGGGCAGACCCGGTCAAGGGTCAGGGCCATCTGCTGGAATTCCGTGTCGAAATACATCTTGTTTTCCCGGACAAACCGCTCCGGGGACCGCCAGAAGGTCTTCCGCAGGAATCCGGCGTTCTGTTCAGCATATTTTTCCAGGGAGTTGCTGTCGGCCTCATGGAATTTCTTCAGAAAATCGAACGGGATCAGCCGCTTCTCCATGGCCCTTTTGAACGTCTTCGTGTAGGAGTAGTCGCCGTTGTACGGGATCTTGCGGAATCCGTCGGGGAACATGCCGCCGGCCACCCACTGACTGCCGATGGGCAGGATATGGAGCATGCCGGGCAACTTGGACCCCCAGGAAAAGACCCATTTTTCCCATCCCTGCATCCGTGGCTTGACGGGCGTCACCTGGAATCCGAAGGAAAAATCGATTTCCTTTCCCGCCCCGTGTGCGCGATTGACGATGTCGCACTGCATGGTCACCGTTTCGGGATTGTCTCTCACCAGACGAATCATGGGCTTTCCGTCCTCCAGATCGAATCCATTCGGGGAGTCGAAGAGGAAGCAGAGCCCCCGCTCTTCCGCGCCGAACCAGGCATAGCCCGCAAATTCTCCGGGTACGTTGGGCAGACCGTACCGGTTTTTCATGCGGGGCAGACTGCCGGAGTTCCATACCGCGCCCTTTCCGCCGGGAATCAGGCCCGCGGGATTGCCCCGGGATGCGTCCACGACGGCGTGGAAGAGGGATGCATGCTCCGCCTTCATGACCGCCGAAAGGGTGAGCTTCTCCGCTTCCTCTTCCGCGGGCGGCGTCAGCCTCACCTTGACGAAGGCGAATCCGTCATAATCCCAGACCGTCTCCGCCCGGTAGTCCCAGTTCCCGAACTTGGCCGTACTGACGGTGGTGACCCGATGCGGTTTTTCCTCCGTGACATTCAGAACAGCCTGGGAGGCCGTGAGCTTTTTTCCGCCGGAAATCAGTTCGAACGACAGCGGGGCGGAAAGGATCTCTTCCTCCTTGCTCCGGACCTGGTCGATCAGCCCGGTCTTCGAGAGAGTATGAGTGCGCAGCAAAGTGGAAAGACGGCCGTCCTTATCCAGGACGATGGGCGTGAATGGCGAAAGGATCCTCTCCGAACATCCCAGTTTGTTGTTCAGCCAGGGAAAATTTTTCTCCTCGAAGAGGAACGCGTTCCGGAAGACCTGCGTCTCCCCGTTTTCCACCACCGTCAGATTCCCGTTCCACGTGCCGAAGAGCCGTTCGGCGGGCAGTTCGATCATGGCCTTCCAGGTGCCGTCCGGTTCCCGCGCGGCGGGCGCCCCGAATGTTTTCCCGTTCGGAGAAACGACTTCCATGCTCTCCACTTTCCTGTCGCGGCTTCCGGCCAGTGAGACGGTCACCGCCACCTTGTCGTAACTGGGATAGTGCCGGACAAACGCGTAATTTCCGTCGCCGAACTGATATTTTCCGCTGACCGGGGCGCCGCTGAGCTGCTGTCCCATCTCGAACGGGAAAAATGTCCTCCAGAGGACCGTTCCCTTTCCTTTGCAGACGACGCGGAACGTGAGGAACTTCCAGATTCCGTTGTGCGGCAGAAACTGCATTTTCCCCGGAGTGAGGCTCTTGATGACGGTCTTGTTCTCATAGATGTCACATTCGATGAACCGATTGTCCGCGTCGCCCTCGCACTTCAGCAGAAAGGCCCCGGAGGCAAGGGAGGTGTCGCCTCCAAACACCCGGACGCCGCCGAAGTTGTCGAGCGTTTTGATCTGGAACATCTTTTTCTGCTCCAGGACATCCCGCTGTCCGGTCAGACTTCCGTAGCCGAAACCGGCGGCGACAAAGTTTCTGGCCGCATTGAAACGGTACTTTGCAGAGTCAATCCCCGGAAGATTTTTCCACGGAATCGCCGCTTCGAACTCCCAGAACCCTTTTCGGATGGCGCTGGCGCTCTCCACCCCAGACTCCCAGTCACGCGAACTCTTACGGTCAACGTATTTGATCGCCAGTTTCACATTGAGACGGTTGAACAACAGCTGATAAACGGTCTTTTCTCCGTCCCCGACGAAAAATTCGATGCAGTCGTCGCCGTACACAGGTCCGCCGTCTTTGTCTGCGTTGGCCACCAGTCCCCCTCCCGGCTCGGAGTCCTCCACCGGTGTGCGCACTGCCAGATAAAGTTTTTCAGGCGTGCTCGAAAGATAGACTTCCACATCCCTGGAAATCATCCGATTCCGTACATAATGGATCATGCCGC
>JAFRLP010000591.1 GCA_017431185.1 Victivallales bacterium
GGTGCATTGTGGAATACCTGACCATCCAGCGTCGGCAGGAGAAATCCGTCGAGAAGAAGATTCGGCGGCATACCGTCACCTTCCGCCGCACTCTACGCAACCTGCTTCTGGAGGGGATGGCCAACGGCGAGCTGAGACCCTTCAAGATTAGCCAGGCGGTGGACATCATCTTCTCCCTGATGGAATCCATGGTCATCAAAATCATGTTCTACGACGAGACTGACCGCGAATTGCTGTTCCGCAACGCCCGCAACGTCATCCGCGCCATGCGTTTCTACTCTCCCCTGGAGGAGCAGAACAATGGCTAGCCCCCAAGACCTCCATTGGATGCGCAAGGCGCTCGAACTTGCCCAGCAGGCCCGCGGACTATGCCAGCCCAACCCAATGGTCGGCGCCGTGGTCGTCAAGGACGGACGGCTGGTCGGCGAAGGCTACCACCACAGGGCGGGGGAACCGCACGCCGAACCCAATGCCCTGGCGGACGCAGGGGAGGAGGCGCGCGGTGCGACGCTCTACGTCACCCTGGAGCCCTGCTCCACCCAGGGTCGAACCCCGCCTTGCACGCAATGCATCCTCAAGCACGGAATCGCCCGCGTGGTCTTCGGCTCGACGGACGCCAATCCCGCGCACCGCGGGGCAGCCGTCCCCATCCTGGAGTCAGAGGGCGTCCAAGTCGAAGGGGGGGTGTTGCGGGAGGAGTGCGATTTGCTCAACGAGGATTTCTTCTGGTACATCGTCCACCACCGTCCATTTGTCACACTGAAGATGGCGATGACCCTGGACGGCAGGATTGCCACCGCCTCCGGCGACTCCCGGTGGATCACGGGGCCGGAGTCGCGCTCCTATGTCCAGGAGTTGCGCCGCGGGGCAGGTGCGGTCATGGTAGGCGGCTCCACAGTGGAGTTGGACAACCCGTCGCTGTCCGTGCGCGAGCCGCCGGACTGGCCGCGCCAGCCGCGCCGTCTGGTCTGGAGCGCGCGTCCCATCCCCGCGGCCAGTCGAATGTACACGGATGGCGGACCATTGCCCGAGCGCGTCAAGCCTGTCACCGCCCAGGAGTGGCAGGAGTTTCTGAATGAACTGGGAAAACAGGAGGTGCTCTCACTGCTTCTGGAGGGCGGGGGAGAGCTGGCGGCGGCCGCCCTGCGCGCCAACGCCGTCAACAAAGTCTGCTTTTTCATCGCTCCCAAGATATTGGGAGGTCGCGGGAGCCGCCCCGCGGTCGGAGGCGACAATCCGCTCACCCTGGCGGAGGCCTTGCCGGTGCGGCGCACCTCCATCCGCACCTTTGGCGCGGATTACCTTCTGACCGGATACCTTTCATCTACAGCATGTTCACAGGATTAATAGAGGACGTCGGCACGCTGGAGTCACTTCAGCGTCACGGTCATGCCGCCAGTCTGCTGGTGCGCACGGCACTGCCCGCAAAGGAGATTGCCCCCGGCGACAGCGTGGCGGTCAACGGGGCGTGCCTGACGGTGGAATGCATGGCAGGGCAGGTGATGCGCTGTCACTGCCTGGCGGAAACCCTCTCCCGCACCAACCTGGGCGACGCGCGGCCTGGCGCACGGCTCAACCTGGAACGCGCGCTTCTGGTGGGAGGTCGAATGGGCGGACATTTTGTCACAGGACACGTTGACTGCTGCACGGCTGTCCGCTTCCTTGGCAAACGGGGCGATGACCTGGAACTGGAACTCGAGGTACCTGCGGAACAACGGCCCTTTGTGGTCATGAAAGGAAGCGTGGCCATCAACGGGGTCTCCCTGACAGTTGCGGGCGTGACGTCCAACACTCTGCGCGTCTGCCTCATCCCGCATACCGGCGCAAAGACCAACCTTCCCGAACTGACCCCTGGCGCACGAGTCAATCTGGAGACAGACCTGCTCGGCAAATACATTGTCCAGAGCATGGAACGACAGGGGACCCAGGGACTCACCATGGAAAAACTCGCGGAAAACGGCTTCCTGTAATGTCGCGCATTGCTGCCATCTCCGATGCCCATCTGCCCGACCGCAGCGACACCATAAAGGACGCTGTGCTGGACTGGACATTGGGAGACCTGCGCACAAAAGACGTGGACTTGCTGGTGGTGGCGGGGGACATGACCAGCCTGGGCACGGCGGCCGCGGCCACGCGCCTGCGCCACAAATTGGACCGGCTGGACATTCCCTTCCTCTTTACCCCAGGCAACGCGGAACTGCGCACGCCCGCCCAGACCAGGCAAGTCCTGGACACCCTCCACACACCTCCCGAAACAGCGGAGGTCATTGCCCTGGACACTTCCCGCATGCACCTGACCGACGCCGACCGCGACCGCCTCTGCGTGCTCTGCCAGAGGGCAGAGCCAATCTTCGCCGTCACCCACTGTCCGCCCGGCTTCCTCCCGCAGGAAGACCAAACCCTCTTCCGCATGGCGCTTGACGCAGGCAAGCTCCTGCCCCTTTTGACGGGGCACATCCACCGCGACCAAATTGACGGACGCCGGCAGAGCATCCGCGGCCTGGACCCTGACCGGGCCTGCGCCGCTCCTGCGGGGTTCGCCGTCTTCGACAGCGCACAGGGGACTTGGGAACGCCAGGATTTCAGTTGCCCGCTGGACAATCCCGCCACCTGGGGCCACTGCACCCGTGAGGATTTTCTGGAGCACCTGGGCATCTCCGCCTTTGTCCATCCCACCCAGGAGGTCGTGGCTGCAGGCGATGCGCACATCCCATGCCTGGAGATTCCCGCCATGGCGGCAACCGCCGAGGGAATCGGACAGGCTCTCGAATACTGGCGGTCACAGGGCGGCGACAGACTCTCCGTGCTGCTGCCGATGCTAACCCCTGACCGCAACAGCGACCCCGGCGTCGTGGCGGGGGTGCGCTTCGCCATCGCCTGCGGCGCACAGATGGTCACTCTGCCAATGCCGGGAAACTGGACGGCGGGGGAGCTGGCCTTCGTCGAAAAGCGACGTTCCCTGGCCGCGCGCTATGGAGCCCTCCTGAGGCCACTTCTGGACGCGGGCCTGACCATCGGCTTCGAGAACCTCTCGCTCCGCCAGGGAGAGCCATACGACAGCCGTCGCCGCTATGGCTGCACGCCTTTGGAGTGCCGAGAATGGATCCAACTGATGAGGGGGCAGCTTGACGGAGCGGAGATTGGCCTGACCTTTGACCTGGCCCATGCCCGCAACAACCGCAAACTGGCCTCCCGCTACAACCCCAGCGAGTGGTATGCGGAACTCGGGTCCCAGATGGTTGCCGCGCACCTTCATCAAATACGTGACCTGGACGGACGCCCCACCCCCCACTGCCACTTTGACACCCTCTTCGACCCCTATATCCATCTGGGCGGTTTCCTGATGGCGTGGAACATCGGGCAGGTGCGCCACGGCCCCCTGTTTCTGGAAATCCATCACGGCTCACCTGTGGACTCCTGGCGCCACATCCGCGGATTGGTCGGCTGAAAAAGTTTGGCTGAAAATCGACCTGTCAATTTGATTTTTTTCTGAAAGATGCTATAGTAAGCCTTGTCTTTTTGTGTTTGGCCGTAAATTCGCCAGCCAGGCGAAACGGGAGTGTCCCGGCACAGGAGAGACACTGTTTTTGAATACAAGAATGTGTGAATAAGAACCTTCAACCCCGTGGAGAACCACACGATGACAGACACAGCGGCTCGCGTCATTAAGATTATTGCTTCCCAACTCCAGACTCAGGAAAGCAAGATTCAGATGGAGGACAAGTTCATCGAAGACTTGGGAGCCGACTCCTTGGACACGGTTGAACTCATTATGGCGTTGGAAGAGGAATTCCAGGTGAAAATCCCTGACAGTGACGTGGAGACCCTCACCACCGTCGGAGCAGCCATCGACTACATCGAGGCGCGCGCCCAGGATGCAGCAGCCCCCGCAGACCCGCAGGCGCCCGCCAAATAACAAGTGGACGAGTCACCCGCTCTCCCTTAGGATTGGCAGACAAGCCAAAACTGTCACTCCTTCTTGCTTCCATTTCGCCGACATTCGCTCGGCCTTTCCTTACAAGGTCACGTCCACCAACTTGGGGATGTGACCTTTTCGTTAAAGTCATTCAGTCCCTGCAACAGGAGAAAATATGAGTTTTGACCGCCAAGTGGTAGTGACTGGTCTGGGAGCGGTCTCGCCAGTCGGCAACAACGTGGAGGACAGCTGGCAGGCTCTGCTGGCTGGACGTTCCGGCATTGCGACTGCCACCCGCTATCAACTGGAAGACCAGCGATGCCAGATTGCAGGGGAGGTCAAAAACCTGGAATTGGACAACTATCTTTCCCCAAAGGAGGCAAAACGGCTGGACATGTTCTGCCATTTTGCGGTTGTCGCCGCCCAGGAGGCGATTCAAAGCGCGGGCCTTCCCGAAGAGTTGGACGACCCGTTCCGTGCCGGTGTGCTGGTCTCCTCGGGCATAGGCGGGTTGCAGACACTGACCGACCAGATAGTCACCCTGTCCACACGAGGCCCTGACCGCGTATCCCCCCTCACCATCCCCATGATGATAGCGGACATGGCCAGCGGCTACCTGGCCATCCGCCATCATTTCAACGGACCCAATTTCGCCATTGTCAGCGCCTGCGCGTCCGCCCTCCATTCCATTGGCGAAGCGGCCTGGATCATCCAGCGCGGGGACGCCGACATCATGCTCACGGGCGGCGCAGAGGCTGGGGTCAACGGCATCTCCGCCGCCGCCTTCGGAAGAATGCGCGCCCTTTCGGAACGCAATGACGACCCGACACACGCCAGCCGTCCCTTCGATTTGGACAGGGATGGCTTTGTCCCCGCCGAAGGCGCCGGCATTCTGGTTCTGGAGGAACTGGAGCACGCCAAAAAGCGCGGGGCCAACATCCTGGCCAAATTCGCCGGATACGGTCTCAGCGGAGACGCCTGGCACATCACGGCCCCCCGTGAGGACGGCACGGCGGCGGCAGCCGCCATCGCCATGGCCTTCCGCCATGCCAACCTTTCGCCCGACACGCTGGCATACATCAACGCCCACGGCACCTCCACACCGCTTAACGACAAGACGGAGACAGGGGTCATTAAGCAGGCTTTGGGAGAGCGTGCCTACCATGTGGCGGTGGGCAGCACGAAATCCATGACGGGGCGCATGCTGGGCGCGGCAGGCGGCTTTGAGTCCGTGGTATGCGTCAAAGCCATCCAGACGGGGCTGGTTCCGCCCACCATCAACCAAATCACCCCCGACCCTGATTGCGACCTGGACTACATTCCCAACCAGGCGCGTGAAATGGCGGTGCCCCTGGCTCTCAACCTCAGTTTCGGTTTCGGCGGCCATAATGCGGCCGTGCTGTTCCAGAAGCCCTGACCAGCCAAATGCCAGAATCCCCCCAACAGCCTTCATCCCCCCAGCCCAATGCCTATCCTGGCCTGGAGCATTCCACGTCGGGGCACGACAAGATTGTGCTGTCCGCGATTTTCTGCGTGCTATGGGCGCTCTGCGGTTTCTTTCTGCTGACCGAAAGGGACAGCCGTCAGGAATTGCCGGACTGGCTAGAGGGAATGCGGGAGAAACTGGAGCACCCCCTGCAGTACGATATGGTTGCCGAAAGCACCATCTACACCGACTCAGGATTCAGTTATCTGGTGCATGCATCCCAAGAGCAGCCGATTTCCCTCCAGTCGGGCAGCCGGTCCTTCCCGCTGACTGTGCCGGACGTCTTTGCGGGACTTCAAAAATCCTCCCCCCTTTCCATTCCGCCGGTTGAAGTAACTGGGGAAGCGAGAATCATCCCCTTTCCATTTCTCGTCTCCCAGGACAGCGGCAATCGGCCGCTTGACATTCCACCCCTGTTCCATGTATTGCCAGATGAGCCGATTGTGCTTGCAGGAGAGCCTCTGGCCACCCGCGGAGGCAACGGACAACCGCTCTATACCTCCGCCTTTTATCGTCTGCTTGCCTGGACGGTCTATCAGGAACTGCGTGAAAAGAACGACAACCTGCTCCATCGCCTCTACGCCTCCCTGCTGGCAGGCGTGCTGTTGCTGGGCTTCTTCTATGGCCTTCAGGCGCTGTCGGCGGAAGCGTGCAGCAGCGCATCCCGAATGCTCCTGTGTACCACTTGCATCGTGATGCATCTTATCCTGCTCTGGCTGTCCTGTTTCCTCTGCCATAGGATGGCGCTGGGGTCGAACTTCTTCCTCTACGCGCTGCTTCCAGGCAGTCTGGCGCCGGCCCTGGCCTCCCACCTGCTTGGCCGCCGCACCGCGCTGTGCCTTTCCCTGCTGCTGGCCACGCTATCCCCCGTGCTGGTACGCACTGCCACCCCATTCCAGTTTTTCATCAGCATGCTGGCCCTCTCGCTGATTGGCACCATCGCCTACCAGAACATCCAGCGGCGTGTCCAGTTTCTGTACAGCGGGCTGGGCATCTGGGCGCTAGGCATCTGCACCGCCGCCTTCTTCGTGCTGCTGCGGGGCCTGAACGCCCCATGGCAAAATGGCGCGCAGCACTTCTGGACATGCCTGGTCGCCCTCACGGGAGCCAATGTCTTCGCCGTGCTGCTGGGCACCCTTCTTCTGCCGCCCATGCTGGAATGGATTTTCGACGTCCACACCGTGTTCACCTTGAACGAACTGAACAACCGTGACCACCAGCTGCTGGAGCAACTCCGCCAGAAGGCCCCGGGAACCTACGAGCACTCCCTTGCGGTCGCCTCCATCGCGGCGGAGGAGGCGCGCGCCATCGGGGATGACCCAAAACTCGCGGAGGCCTGCGCCTATTTCCACGACATCGGCAAACTCAGCGACCCAGGCAAGTTCACGGAAAACCTGGCGGAAGGCGAGGAGAACCCCCATGACCGCATCACGCCGCTGGAAAGCTGCGCGGTCATTCGGGAGCATGTCCGCCATGGCTACGAACTGGCCTGCAAATACCACCTGCCGAGACCGATACGGGAGGCATGCGCACAGCATCACGGCAACAGCCTGATGGCCGGCTTCTACGAGAAGGCGCGCCGTGAGGCGGCAGCCTCGGGGCAGCCTGCCCCGCCCACCCTCCCCTACTCCTACGACGCGCCGCGTCCCACCAGCAGAATGGTGGTGCTCATTGAGTTGGCGGACATCTGCGAGGCAGCCGTCCGTGCCAAGCATCGGTGCTGGCTGAAGCAGGACATACCCGTCACAGGCGACCTCATTCGCAAGACTGTGCTGGAACTCATCCAGGCCAAGGCGAAGGAACGGCAGTTTGACTGCGCGGACATCACTTTGCAGCAGCTTCACCTGGCGACCGAAAGCGTGGTCAATTCCCTGTGTACCATTCACCACGCCCGCACGGAATACCTGCACCAGGGGGACACCACCGACCCGACCGCCCCCACTCAAACCACCAATGGAAATTGAACTGAGCAAACAGCGGGGCACCCCTCCCCTGCGCCGCCGTGCCAGGCTACTGGCGGTGCTTCGGCTGGCGCAGCGGTGCGCCGGCCTTGGCCAATGCCCCGGATGCCTGCATCTGGTCATCGCCACATCGGCCACGATGACCAGGCTCAATGAGGATTTTCTGGGACATCAGGGGCTGACCGATGTCCTGACCTTTGACCTGCGCACCGAGGAACCCGCCATCGAGGATGACCCAGAGGCATGCGCGGCGGAAATCTACGTCTCCCCTGACTACGCCGCATCCGTCTGCCGCTCCTTCGGAAACTCCTGCTCCCGTGAACTGGTCTTGTATATGGTCCACGGAATGCTCCACCTGGCTGGTGAAGATGACTTGGAGGACGCGCCACGCCAGGCCATGCGGGCGGCCGAGACCCGCGTGCTCACGGAACTGGAACGTCACTACAGCCTGGAAGGTTTCCTGGACACCCCCCAATGACATCCGCACACAACTCCTGGCTGGTCATGTTCGCCGGCGCCTGCGGGGCCACCACCCTGCTCACTTTGGTCTGCCTGGAAATCGGCAAAATGACGGGCGGAAGCCTCCACTACCTGGCTGAAACCAACGAGAAACTGGCCGAAAGGCTCGAGCGCTATTTCCCGCCACGGCAATCCTGGCTGGTGGCAGGGCGCATCCTCATCACCCTAACCATCGGCCTGGCCGTCTGCTTCCTGCAAAACTGGTGGCATACCCTCCGCCACGACCCGCATCATCTCCTGCAACTCTGGAAGCCCATCACCATCATCGCCATCTCCTACCTGGACCTGGAACTGTTCTCCGGACTATTGACGACCTCCGCCTCCGCGCGTCTGCTTCTCGTTGTGCTTCCCATCTTCAAATTCACCAGCCTGCTCCTCTATCCCATCTGCCAGCCGCTGGCGTTCATCTCCGAATACGCGGCCTCCCGCCAGGCAGCCCGCAAGGACGGCAACGACTCCCTCTCCGTGGAGGATGAAATCATCTCCCTGGTCGAAAACCAGAACCTGGGTCCGCGTTACGCGCTGAAAAACCTGGAGGAGGACGAACGGCGCATGATTCTCGGAGCCCTCTCCCTGGACAACGTTCCCGTGCGCCGAATCATGACTCCGCGCATCGACGTAATCGGCGTGCAGTATGAGCCAGGCACCCCTCTGGAGGAGTTCATCAACCGTGCCCAGACGGCCATCGTCCAAAGCGGACACAGCCAACTGCCAGTATTCCAAGGCAATATCGACCACATCATCGGAACCATCCACGCCGAGGATTTGCTGGACCCCGCGCGTCGCCAGGACTCACGGAAACTCATCCATGCCAGCCCGCTGCTGGTGGCTCCCTCACGAAACCTCGGCGACCTGCTCGCGCTTTTCCTTCAGTCCAAGACCACTCTCGCAATTGTGATGGACGAGTACGGCGGCACCCTTGGCATCGTCACCTTCAAGGATGTTCTGGAGCCGATTGTGGGTGACATCAAGGACAAATACGACGCGGACGAGAGCAAGCACGATATCCGTGAAATCAGTCCGGGAGTCTATGCCTGCAACGCCCGTGCCACGGTCGATGACGTCAACCGCGTCCTCGACACCGACATTCCCGGCGACGAGGACTACGACACCATCGGCGGCTATCTCACCGCCACGCTGGAACGCATCCCCGCCGAAGGCGAAACCATTCGCACCGACCAGTTGACCGCGACCATCACCAAGGCGGACGCGCGGCGCATCCTCGCCGTCCCCATCAAGCGCGCCTCCTGACAAGCGCCGCTTTCCATCCCCTTTTGGAAAAAAACACATAAAAAATGTAATGCCTCACTGACTGATATTGGCTTATGCAGCAGGGCGAGCTGGCGTTTGGGCACAATGCCCCCTGGCCGAAGCCTCATCTTCGCCTCCTTGGCTGGCCGTAAAATCCAGGCGGA
>JAFRLP010000058.1 GCA_017431185.1 Victivallales bacterium
TCGGGGAGTGACCTTGGGGGCTGCGCCCTCAACATAACGTCTGGACGAAGGCCGTCTGCGGCAGGCTGGAGATGCGCCACCGCTATACGAAGGGCATCGGCTATGAAACCTCCCCATGGGCAGAGACGAGGAAGGCGCATCGGAAGGCCATTGCGGAGACCGCCCTGGGCCTCCTCTTGACAGGAGGCTGCAAGGCCGTTTCAGGCTGCCTTAATCTGCAGGGACGGTCTTGTTGCACTTTTTTTCATCTACCGTGAAATTTTTTACGGTAGAGAGTGTACATTATTAGATAACCTGCAATCATCCCCATCCAATGTCCAGAGCCCTCCCACAATATGCGTTTTTCCTGCTGGCGACAGCCTTTCTTCTGATAGGCTGCGGCAGTGTAGGCAAATACCGCCAGGCGGAATCCCTCTATTACGCGGGTCAGTACGCGCAGGCGGCGCAGTCGATTGACAACAGAGAGATTTCCTCCAATGCGGTGCTGGCGCAACTTTACGCTGGTTCATCATGGCTGATGGCGGGCAATCCAGCCAATGCGCTGACCTCCTTCCGCCGTGCGGAACAGGGCATGGAAATCCAAGACCAGACCCTGAACTGGGGCAATGCGTACCTGGCCCGCACCTACGATGGCATACAGATGCAGACTTACCAGGGGCTGGCGATGCTGGCACAAGGACAAAGCGACAATGCACGGGTCGCCTTCAACCGCCTGGAGGAGCGTCAGGGAAAGGCGTCACGCCGCAACCAGGCGGCCATCAGAAAACGCCAGCAGGAGACGGCGAACGTGCGCAACTCCCAAAACAACGCCCAGGCGGCCTCCTCCGTTGACAGTGCGCTAAATGACTCCCGCAACCAGGCAAAAATCGCGGAGTACAACCACCTGCTGGACACCTGGGGGGCATACGCCGACTATGAAAACCCCGCATCGCGCTTCCTCAGCGGTCTATACCGCATGTTCTACCGCGAAACCGGCGACGCCAGCGACGCCGAAAAGGCCGCCTTCCAGATGCGTCTCGCATACGGCATGACCAACTCCCCCGTGGCTCAGCAGGCATACGTCCTTGCCGAGGCGCTCGCCAACGGGCACGATGAACAGGGAAAGGCCTTCACACAAGCCAACATCGACAACTACGTGGCGGTCATCTTTGAAAACGGTCTGGGGCCGGAGAAGAAGGAGTGGCGTTTCGACCTCTTCATCCCCTACTGGCGTCCTCTTTACGCGGGCATTGCCCTGCCCTACCTGGTCAAGCGTCCTGTCGCGCATCCCCATCTGACCCTGGGTGATGGAAGTGCGCAGATAGGGGTCACCCAGCCGTTGTGTGACGTTGACCGCATCGTCGCCACGGAGTTTCGTCAGGAGATGCCCTCCATCGTCGCCGCAGCCGTCACGAGCGCCGTCATCAAGGTGGTTTTGCAGGCGGTGATTTCCAACGGGGTGGCCAAGCACAACAACAACCTGGCTGGATTTCTGACTGGAACGGTAGGCAGTGTGCTGGCGGCGGCCACCACCCACGCCGACATCCGCCACTGGAATCTTCTGCCCAAAGAGTACCAGGTCGCCCTTCTCCCCAAGCCGACCAGCGGAACGCTGACCCTGGGCACTCCTGCTGGGACGGCCCTGTTCAACGTCACCCTGCCCCAGCAGGGACCGGCCATCGTCTTTGTCAAAATCCCCGCCGTCAACCTGCCAGGCACCTGCCTGCTGATGGGGCCAGGAATACACCCATAGGAGAACTCTTGCCATGCACAAAGGATTGTTCGCTCTCTTGACAGCCGCCGTCACTTTTCTTTCATTCGGATGCGTAGGGACACAGTACCCGACGGGCGACCCGCGCGTCCATCTCGAACCCTCGGCAGTCCATGCCATACAGATTCAGCAGGTCTCCCTTTCGAGTACGCAAAGCGAAACGATGGAACTGCAAGTATTTGTCCGCAGCCGCCGCACCCACTATCAGCAGCTAGAGTATCGCACGACCTGGTTCCGGGCAAACGGAACACCGCTCTCCACCGCCCTCTCGAAATGGAACAGGATGGGCTTGAATCCCGACGAGGTCGCAGCCATCACCGCCAGGGCACCCAGTGCGGAGGCCGCCGATTTCCGCATCCAATTCCGTCAGTCACCACAACAATAAGGAGAAACACACATGAAGACCTGCCTTTCAGCCCTTCTTGCCATTGCCATCGCCATCCTGTTCACAGGGTGCGGCCCCACTGTCGAGGTCGTTGACACCAGCCATGACAGCGGCGCAGCCGTCGCGGGCATGGAATACCGCGATTTCGACTATGCGGCGGGCAACATGGTGGCCAGCATGATTGACAGCGGCTGCCTCAACCGCAAAGACGGCGGGCGGTACGTCGTGGCCATCAGCCGCGTCAAGAACGACACCACCCAGTACATCGACACAGACCAGCTCATCAAGAAAATCCGCATTGACATGCTCCGCAGCGGCAAAGCCACCATCACCACGGCGGTCGCCGGCAACGGCCCCGAGGACGCGATGTCCAAGCAAGTCCGTCAACTCCGCGCCGACGCCGATTTCAACCAGGCCACCGTCGCCGGTCAGGGCACAATGGTCGCCCCCGACCTCTCCCTCTCCGGCAAAATCCTGGAAAGGCAGATTTCAGGAGGCGGGCGGAAAGTCCAAATCGAATACTACTTCCAACTGACCCTGACTGACGTCAACACGGGGCTCGCCATCTGGGAGGACGAGCAGCTCGTCGTCAAGCGCGTAAAATGAACTACCGTAGCGGCGGCGTCCTCGCCGCCGTCAGCACGATGCACGAAA
>JAFRLP010000592.1 GCA_017431185.1 Victivallales bacterium
CCCGCCCGAAAGGGTCTGGAATACTAATCGGAATGGCTATCTATTCAGAGGCTCAGGCCATTCCAATCCGCGCGTCCTGAAGGTCTTGCGGGCAAGTTGAGGATTCATGCGTGGTACGCCAAGTTCTGACGGCAAATCCTTTGCTGGACATGGCAAAACAGATAAGGGGGGATAGTAACAAAATACGGTGTTGAATCGGATATCCGTTCCAGGGGGCCAGCCGAAGTTGTCGTTGCATCTTGAGCGGGAAAAAACTCGTTCGAACGCCAGACTGACACTGGTCGGCCTGGAGGACGATTACATTCTCAAACCACAGTCGCCGCAATGGAAAAAACTTTCGGAAGCGGAACATTTCTGCATGCTTCTGGCAAGGCACTGCAAAATCAGGACAGCGGAGTTCGGGCTGGTTCCGCTCAAATCGGGGGAACTTGCCTACATTACTCGGCGTATGGACAGGGAGAATGGGCACTTGCGTCACATGGAGGATTTCTGTCAGATTCTCGACAAGATGACCAGCCAGAAATACAGTGGCTCGATGGAGCAAATCGGCAAGGCATTGCGGAAATATTCCAATGCTGCGGGCTTGGATTCCGTTCGATTGCTGGAACTGACGGTTTTCTGCTTCTTGACTGGCAACTCCGATATGCACTTGAAAAACTTCTCGCTTCTGCGTCTTGAGGATGGTCGCCTCGAATTAAGTCCAGCATACGACCTCGTGCCTATGAAGGTTATCCTGCCTGCTGATACGGAGGAACTTGCTCTGACACTCAACGGCAAGAAGAATCGCCTGAAAAAAGGGGACTTCGAATGTTTTGGCAACTCATTGAAACTCACGCCGCTGCAAATTACAAAAACAATGAATCGAATCGTCGAGGCGGTGGAGAAAAATCTTGTGCCGACTCTTTCAGCGTCATTTTTGCCAGAGATGATGAAAACAGATATCCGGACGTTGATTCAGAATCGTCTGTTTCGGCTAATGCATTCCTAGAGAATCGTGTCTGGCCATCCTTTGAAACCACGTTGGCATGGTGATGTCGTCGCGATGTCAATGGCCGATGGGATACTTATTTTTGCACAATTTCTTAAATTAATTCACAATATCTATATTGAAACCACCAGATTAGAAGGTATAATAACTGAAAAGACGAGCAGTGATTCCCCGTCTCCCAACCAAGATGACCGCCGGAAGATGGAGCGAAGACACCGCTTGGCCCTTGCATGACCTAAACAAAGGAGTCAACAAATGACCATCAAAAGACATCTGGTCGGCTCTTCCGAGGGCACATTCTTCACCTTGATTGAACTTCTGGTCGTGATAGTCATCATCGCCATCCTTGCGTCGATGCTGTTGCCTGCCTTGAGCAAGGCGCGCGACAAGGCCAGGCTCATCTCCTGCACCTCCAAACTCAGGCAGCTGGGCATGACGGAAATCATGTATGGGGACGACAACCAGGGCTGGATGTGCGTCAACAACAAGCATGCGACCGACGCCAACAACTGGGGATCGGTGGAGTGCTCCACCCGCTACACGCTGATGATTTGGAAGTTGGCGCGTCTGGGCTACCTGGGTGCGCCTGTGGGCGACACGGAGGATGACGAGATAAAGCAGGAGAAACTCCGTTTCGCCTGGTTCAAATGTCCTGCGGACGTCGCCTTCTACACGCCCCGTTCCAAGGACTGGTACATCTCCTACGAATTCGCAGCCATCCGGCCCTATGGCGGAGCCAAGGTGAACAACACCCTGTGGGGATGCAAGGTGCGCGAAGTATTCGGGCGCGATGACCCCAACTGCGCCATCATCTATGACGTCGCCTGGGGGCAGACCGATGGGTTGAGCCTGAGCAAAGCAAGTCTAAAGGCCAACGGCAGAGCCAACCACCCACAGAAAGTCAACGTTCTGTACATGGGCGGGCATGTGCTGAGCCTTGACGTGAAGACCTCCACTAAAAGCAAGTGGAACAACAATGGGTTCCTGCTCAATCACTTTGACAAGGGGAGATAGAGAGATGAGAGGAAAATTCGAACCCTTGTTTTTGCCCTTGCTGCTGGTCGTGCTGGGGGGTGTGATGGCATGGGCGGATGAGAAAAAAACTGACCTGCTTCCAGGGGATTTCATCTCCGCGCCAGTCGCCAATGACCATTCCAGGGCGGCAAGCCTCCATTTTGCCCAGGCCCTCTCATCCAAAGGGGAGTTTCGCCTGAAGCCAGGCGAGAAACTGACGCTGACAGTCGCGCCAATGGCCGCTGAAGGCCAGCGGGCGTTGCGCTTCCAGGCACGTGTCAATGGCGACAGCGGATGGCAGAATCTGCTGAAGGTGTCCATCGCGGGGAAGGCGCTCAAAGGCGGGGTGCTGAACCGTGCCATGGGATTCAGTTCCCGCTCCTGGCAAAACCAGTCCATGTTCGCAGGAGAGAGTTACAACGTCTTCTTCACCCGCGACTATGGCATCATTGACAAAGATATTCTGGACAAGGAGCAGCGAAAAGAGTGTACCTGGCTGGTGCTGGACTGCGGAGATTCCGCCTCAGGCGAACTGGAGTTCCATAACATCGGCGAACAGACGGTGCTTCTGCGCAACATCACGGTTGGAGTTCTGCCAGCGGAGCCGTCCGCCCCTCTGCCCCAGGCGCTCCAGATGAAACTGGTGGATGCGCAGTTGCTGGCCAAGGAACTCACCCTGGTGCAGGGGGAAGAGGCCGTACTGCCCTTTGAGGTCAAAGCCCCGCGTCCAGGCCTGTTGCCGGTGATACGCTTCCGAAGCAGGATTTCCTACAAGGAGGTGGAGGGGTGGGGCAACTATCTGAACATTCGCCTCAACGGCGAGCCACTGACGGAACAGGACAAATACGCCGAAAGCCGTCTGCTCAACAGAAGCAGCAGTTTCGCATCCTCCAACTGGCCAAGCCAGGCGCTGGCCGTCGGGAACAATTATCTGGTCTTCTTCACCAACGACTGGGATAAAGTCCACCCGCAATGGGTGGCTGACGAAAACCAACGGCGGGAAAACACCTGGTTTGTCCTGCGACTGGACGATGCGCTGGCATATAACGCCACCAACAAACTGACCTTCAAAAACGCCATGCAACTGGCCGATTTCCCATGGCCAATCCAGGTTGCGCACTTGGAATTCGGCTGGTACAATGCAAGCGCAACGCCAGACCAGCATCAGAAGATGCCTCAGTTCAAGGCTGCTCTGTCTCGAAAGATTGCCGACGGCAATCTGGAACTCTCCGCCAATGGCGCTGTTCGGCTCTCGCTGGAGGGATGTCCCGCCCTCCTTCTGGAGAGTTCCTTCTCCTATCCCCACGCTGGCAAAGAGTGGCATGGCTTCCATGCTGATGACCAGCGAAAATACACCCAGCCCTGGCAGCCGCAAATCAGTCCTGACGGCTTCGCCGTTCAGTCAGCGGGCAGGGAATACCGTGTCCGCAGGGAAATCCACCTCCGCCTGGACGGCCTGGAATTCCACGACTGCTACGAGAATCTCCAGCAAGCGCCAGTGGGCATTCTGGTTCGCAATCTGCTGTTCTTCGAAGATGCGCCAAAGGAACTTCGCTTTGGCGGGCTGGAGACCAATCCCCGCTTTGCCGTCTCCAACATGAACAGCCCCTCCAATCCGACGGTATTTGCCAGATGGGCGCAAGGCGGTTTGGGTGTGATGCTGGTTGACACCGTGTCACGCATGCAGATGACCTCGGGCGGCGGCGCTGACTGCATCCATTTCGGGACGGAGAAACTGGCCCTTGACCCATTGGCAAAACGCACTCTGGTCTGGCGTGTCAGATGGCAGAAGGACGGCGACTACTGGAGTTTCATCAACGCCTGCCGTCGAGATATCGGCGCGAATTACACGATTCTCGGCTACTGCCAGTTTTCGGGGCTCACCTACCAGCGTCCGGAGCCAGACTGCCGCTTTGTCCCCTGGTTCAGGGAGTCGCTCGGCCCCAAACGCCCCGCATACGTCATCTCCGCTCCCTGGTTCTGCTACTATGACGGTGCGCTTTACACAGTCGAGAAATGGCTGGAGGTCTATCGCAAGGCGCAGGCCAGCTTCAACCAGGTCAACGACTGGGGCGGAAGACTTCTGCCTGCTTTGGAGCCCAGCATCCAGCCCATCCCCAAAAAGATCGTCATGACCGATTACCCTGCGCACGCCAACCGCTATCCGACGGATAGCCTGATTGTCCAGGCCAATGGCAAATACCGTTTCACCAAACAGTGGACGGTTGGACGCCCAGTCATCAATTACCGCAGTTACCTTTTGCGAGGCACCCAGTATTTTCAGAAAATCTTCCAGGGCATTCAGGAGGCATTGGATGCAGGTGCTGGCGGCATCTACTTTGACATTTTCACGGCCAACTCCTCCACCTATGACCGAATGGACGGTGCCACAGGCGAAATTGACCCCAACACCTATGAACTTAAACGGCGTTACGCGCTCTGCGGGATTCTCGAGGAGGAGGCCAAGCGTTTTCTGGTGGAGTACATCCGCTCGCGGGGAGGCGTAGTTCTCTGCAATGGCTTTCCTGCCTGGGATTCCCTGACCAGCACCCCCATTTTCTCGTTCTACGAATGCAATGACCTGGATTTCGCCACAATGTCGCGGGGACATCTGGCTACTCCAGTCGGCCTCTCCCTGGGCTGGGTCAAATCGGAGAAGAAGACGGGACGCGACCTCATCAGGGCGATTCACGGGCGACTCTCATACGGTGGATTGTTCTTTCCCTACATCACGGAACTCAATGAAGGCTGGGAGGCCGCCGAAATCCTGAATCTGATGTTCCCCATCACCATTGAGGAACTCCACGCAGGATGGATACAGGGCAGGGAACGCACCATCGCCGCCGTGCCTCGTGTCTATGCCGTGACTAGCGTGCAGGAACCGTCCGTGGCCATTTTCTCCGCCGAGGGGACACGGGAGAAGAACGTTCCCCGTCCAATCGCGACTGGATCAGCGCATTGGCAAGTTGATTTCACCACGCTGCCCAGTGGAAGCATTGCCGTCATCATCAATCGCTGAATAGCGGCGTCAAGCCGGCATTTTATAGGAGGTTAGGCGAGGAAGGGGCTGGCATCTGCCGCCGCGAACTCCAATGCTCCGAAACTCCACGCGGCGAAAGCAATTCACAGTTGCTTTCGCTACTGGGAGTTCTGGAGTTCGGGAGTTGAGTGTATCCATGGTGGGCGCGCC
>JAFRLP010000593.1 GCA_017431185.1 Victivallales bacterium
CGCGCGGCTCGCCTGGATGCGGCCATCCGGAAGCACTTCTATCGTCAGCTGCGAGTTCCCCGTGCCGAAGAGGCCACCGGGCGCGTGCTTCGAGACCTAAAATCTTCATGAAATTGTTATAGCTATTGCTGTTTCTCATCGGTCGGGCTTGTCCCGGCCTTTTTTTTCGCTCAAAAATCGTAGCACTCGCTTGACATGGGCGAGAACATAGCTATATTATATCAGATTTTTTAATATAGCTATAACCCACCCACCCCCATGTCCCACATCCAACTGAACCGCCAGCCTCCCCGTCTTCCCCGCGTCCTGTTTGGACAGAGCCATTACGTCAAGGGGAAGACGCCCCGTTTCTCCGGCGTCTATCTCGGTCTTCTTGACGAGAGCAGCATGGAGTTGATTCAAAGTCGCAAGCTCAAGGAGCTGACCCCTGAAATGCGGGATGCGCTGTCGCATCGCGGCATATCCTTTGGGCACCGGCACGCCAGCCCTCCCGGACGCAGGCCGGACAAGGACAAGCCGGTCCGGCTTGGCATGCTTTCCGGGGCCGGCCATGAGGAGGTCGGAGTTGTGCGGGTGCTTCAGCACCTCTCCGGAACTGCTGGCCTGTCGGAATGCCTCCGTGCCTCCTTTGGCGGCATCGGTGACAACCTGTTCGTGCTGGCCTGCCACCAGGTTGCCGAACGCGGGAGGCTCTATCTGGCCGAGGCGTGGGCTGAGGCCACGCCCTTCAGGCGGGGCGGACTGTCCTCCCCGTCCGTCTCCCGCCTCCTTGAGGGTGTTGGACGTGATGTGGACGCCCGCATGGAGTTCCACAGATCCTGGTACAGGGCGTGCGGCAGCCCGAAGCTGCTGGTGCATGACACGACGTCCATATCCGGCTATTCCGGCGAGATGCGGGAGATGGAATGGGGATACAACCGCGACCGCGAGAAAATGCCGCAGATCAACATGGCGTCCGTCTATGCCCTGGCCCTCAGGCTGCCCGTCTTCTACAGGGTGCTTCCGGGAAGCATTCCGGACATCGCGTCCCTGGTCGAGACCAACGACTACATGGAGCTCCTGGGCATCTGCGACTACCAGTATGTCCTTGACAAGGGGTACTTCAGCGACGAGAACGCCAGGGACATGCTTGGCCGGGGGCTTGACTTCACTGCCGGGGCAAAATGGAACAACCAGCTTCTGGGGCTGCTCCGCCGCAGTGCGGGCGCACTGCACTCCGCGCGGGGCAAAAGCATTGTCCATGGCGGGCGACGAATCCTGTGGGCGCAGGGCAGATACGTCATCGAGCAGGATGACCGGCGCCTCAGGAAGACGGCCATGACAGCGTACATCTACTACAGCCCCGTCGCGGCCGCGGAGCTCATGGAGAAGCTGGAGGCGACGCTCGAGGAACTGGTCCGGAAGTCACGGAAGGAGAGATTCGCCACGGAGAAGGAGGCGCGGCTCTGGGTGCAGGAGAACTGCGGCGGGTATTCGGGCTGCCTTGTCGCGGTGCCGGAGAGCGTCAGGAAAAGAAAGACGGGGGCGGCGGACGGACTTGGCGTGCTTCTGGAGCGTTCAGCCAAGGGAATCAGGGAATACGGCGAGACCTTCGGGGCCAGCGCCGTGGTGACCTCGGTGGAACGCCAGGACGCCGCGGCCACGTTCGAACGCTTCCACAGCAGGGATCCCATCGAGAAGATGTACGACATCCTCAAGAACGAGCTGGACTGCAACCGCCTCTGCACGGGGAAGGACGCGATGATGGAGGGAAGGCTGTTCGTCGCCTTTCTGGGGACGATCATCCATTCCATGCTGGAGAACCTGATGCGCGAACGCGGCGTCCTGAAGACCATGTCGGTGCGCGAGGCCATCGTCCTGCTGGCAAAGGTGACAAGGACACGCTTTGACGACGGAAGGGAAATCAGGCATGACATCCCGAAGAAGGCACGCGAGCTCATCGTGGCCCTTGGCCTGCAGGAGGTGTTCAGCGACTACAGGGAGTTCAGTGCGGACGCAAAGAGTTGACGGGCGTCGTGACAGTTGCGGCCGGTGGAGGGCGTGGTCCCCGAGACCATGCGCATAGCTATAAAATAAGGCTTGAAGATTTCAGGACCCGATTGTCACCCGAAGGTGCCAAAACGGCTAAAATATAGTCGTTGGAAGTTTTTTCCAACACTTTGCATTGATAGTCGCCAAAATCTGCTGTATAGTAAGTGAAACTCCTCAAAGACATAAATTAAGGACAAGACAATCCATGACGTTTCGTGACATTCTCAACAAATACCGCACGCAGTCGTTTTCGGAGCAGGACAAGGGCACGCGCTTTGAACGGCTGATGAAGGCGTGGCTGCTGGCCATGTCCAAGTAAGCAGACTATCACTGAGGAACCACGGTTATGTCAGAAATGGCGGTAGTATACAAACGGTTGGCGGCATCTATTATGTCCATTGAGGCCTATGTGCTAATTTTTCTCGACTCACCAAGAAGACACTCCTGGGGGGACCAATGGGAAATAGGCAGGCAAGCACTAATGGATGAGGAGTAGCAATCATGAATAATGTCAGTAATCTTCTAGATGAATGTGAATCGTTTTTGCAAAAGGGGGATTTAGCAAGTGCGATAATGAAGTTAGCCCATATTGCTTTTCAATATAAAAAATATGAAGATTATGTTTTCTTACGAATGCAACTTGTTGATACAGGGGATGAAAATTCTAATAATGTTTTTTTAATGGAAATAAAAAAAGAAATACCAAATCAAATTGACCAAGTGGAGATAATAAAAAAAGCTGCTATAAGATATGAGAATTTACGCAGATATTGCGACAATATGTTTTATAGTATTCCTGTTAACATACGGAGAGAGCACCCCATCAAATTATCTGAGATAGGTTCATCAAAGGCTGAAATTGAAAGGCAACAACGAAGTCAGCTTGATAGATGCTTCTTGAATATCGAAAATGAAATACGTGCTATCATTCTCCAATACAGGAATGCTTCTTGTGCCTTCGTCAACAACCACGATTATTCAATGATTGTCAAAATAATAGATCATTTTGGCAATATTGCCAGACAACTAACAAAAAGACATGACAAAAGACCCACTATTGAGATTAATGACGAATACGATGTTCAGGATTTATTCCATGCCCTTCTGCGGCTTCATTTTGATGATATTCGTGCAGAGGAGTGGACACCAAGTTATGCAGGTGGCGCAAGTAGAATAGATTTCCTAATTAAGAAATTGCAGTTAGCCATAGAAATTAAATTTGCTTCTGCAAAACTTCGGAATAAGGAATTAAAAGAACAGCTTTCTGTGGATAAAGAACAATACAAGTCTCATCCTGACGCTAAAAAGTTATTGTGTTTTATATATGATCCAAATTACAAAGTGGATAATCCAAGAGGATTTGAAGAAGATTTAAGACAAGATTCTCCGCTTAAAACAGAAATCTTTGTTCGAAACTAATTGTGTTATATTTTCAGGCGAATTCAAAACAACAATCTTTGACTGAATAAGCATAAGAGGTTTTTCAATGTCCACATCATCCCAAATCAACCCGCTGCTCACGCTTGACTACATCAGGAACGAGCCAGAAAACAAATACTTTGACCGTAAGGATGCGCGTATCAAACCAACGGATCTGGCTCAGGACATCTCAGGTTTCGCCAACGCGGAGGGGGCGACCATTGTCATCGGCATCAATGACAAGACGCGAGAATTGGAGGGCATAAATTCGGTTGGCGAAGCGCATATCAACGAACTCATCAATGCGGCGAACTCCTGCTGTCGCCCAATGCCGGCGGTCAAGGAGGAATTTCTAGATATCATCAACGCACAGGGGAAACCAGACCGTCTTCTGCTGCTTCACATCGCCCCAAGCAAAGAGCAGATTATCCGCACTACCAGCGACCAGACCTACCTTCGCATTGCAGACAAGACAAAACCCATTGTAGGGGAAAACCTGCGGAATCTTGAATACAGCAAGGGGTCGCGCCATTACGAGGATGAGTTCCATCTCTACGCCAGAATCGAGGACATGGACACGGAACTCCTTGAAAAATACAAATCCTGCATTGGAGCGGAGGGGATGGGCAATGAGCAGGTGCTTAGGGCACGTGGCTTTCTCCAGCAGGTGAACGGGGAATGGCGTCTCACCAATGCGGCGGTTCTGCTGTTCTCCAAGAACATCCGTCAATTCTATCCCAACTGCCGAGTGCGTTTTCTGCGCTACGATGGCACGGAGTCCAAGGTCGGAACTTCAATCAACCTCATCAAGGACGAGAACATCGAATATCCTCTGATGAAAATCATTGAAAAGGCCAAGGAGTTCATCCGCACCCAATTGCGAGACTTCACACGCTTGAACACCGCCACAGGGAAATTCGAGGTCATCCCCGAATACCCGGAGTTCGCATGGGTTGAGGGTGTCACGAATGCCATCGTCCATCGTGACTACGCAATGACGGGGTTGTTCATCAAGGTCACGATGTACGACGATAGGCTGGAAATAGAAAGTCCTGGGCAATTGCCAGGCATCGTCACGCTGAAGACCATACGCGAAAGCCGTTTCGCGCGGAATCCAACTATTTCACGGACTCTTACGGAATGCGGCTGGGTTCGTGAACTTAATGAGGGTGTTCCCCGAATCTATGCGGACATGAAGGATTTCTTTCTGGATGAGCCAGAATACAGCGAACCACAGGGGCGTGTGCGATTGGTGTTGCGGAACAACATCGCCACAAGACATCTTCGCCAGTCCGACAGGGCAGCCAGAGTGGTTGGACAGGAGAAGTGGGAGCAACTGGACGAACTGGAGCGGCGGATTCTGGCTTTTCTGTCTGCGCACGGGGCGCAGAGTACATCGCAACTGGTTCAGAAACTGGAAAAATCCGATGCCTCTATTCGGAGAAGAATCAATCACTTATTGAAATTGAATCTTCTTACGGCAAATGGTCACAGCCATGCTCCGACACGCACCTACCAGCTTTCGGTTTGAGTTTTGACCGAGCTTGACGGAGTTCTGACGGAGTTCTGACGGAGTTCTGACGGAGTTCTGACGGAGTTCTGACGGAGTTCTGACGGAGTTCTGACGGAGTTCTTGCCGGGCCAGTGAAATATTGCGTGGAACTCATTACGCAATAGGTAATAGCCTATCTACTACGGTCAATCAATGGGTAACTGGCCCATTGATTGACATACTACATTTGATAATAATTACCTAACATACAACCACTTCATAATAGTAATCTCGGTCTCGAATCCCTGAATGGCAGCGCGCGTGGTGCTGTTGTTCCCTTCACCCCCGCGTCTGCCATCGAAATGCAGAACGCCTCTGAAGCCATTACTAACCTGATGGCCTCTCTCGAAAACTACTATGACGCGGCCCGTAATGCCATGCTCGTCAAGAAAGCCGTCAAGAAGTACGGCAAAACCCAGTCTATCGTCGCTCTGATTGGCCAGGAAGGTCTTGCTGCTGCTCAGACATTCTCCATGGAAGGCTTCTGGGAAAAAGTCAAGAACTTCCTCATCAAGATCTGGGAAAAGATTAAGGAATGGTGGGGCCGCTTCTGGGGCATGTTCTTCAGCGTGGAAAAGAAACTTGAATCCTTTGTTAATGATGTCAAGGGCAAGAACCTGGCACATGATTGCGAGTATGATGGCCCTGCAGCCGAGTCTATCAAGAAAGTTCTTTCCAAGTACTATGATGGTGCTATCAAAGAAATCAAAGCCGCTGTGAGCGCAACTGATATGGCTGCAATTAATACGATTAATGGCCGTCTTCAAGGCACCTATGGGGACATCAATGGCGGTATCAATGAAATCAATGTAGCTTTCAATGATGTCAAGCGCGTTTTCAAGACTGGCGACGCAGTTGCCAAGGAAGGTCAGCTCTTGCTTGATGTTCTCAAGGCTTGCACAGCTCGTAAGAAAGACATTGATGAGTATACTAAGAAAGCCATCGAAGCTATCAAGAAGGTTACTGCGTCAAATGGCGATGATAATGAAGTGATTGACAAAACACTCAATATTATCAAGAAGGCTGCTAAGCTTAACAACGAACTGGTTAGCAAGCTCAGTAAGGCAGCTACAACGGCTGCTGTTAAACTGATGTCCCACACCAGACTTGCCAGCAGATAAATCAAAAAATAATCGGCACATAGTAGAGGCGGTTTAAGACCGCCTCTACTATGTGTAACATAATTATTGGCTCTGTTTTCCCAATATCATCTCCTGACATGTCACTGTCTTTCACTGAGAATGTCCCTGTATAGGCTATCAACTCCTGTGCTGTCGGAATCTTCAGGGCTATGTTCTCAGATTCCCTGTCCAGGACCATGGCAATCTGAGCAACTGCCTTCCCAGTGAAATAGACGACATCTGCGTCTTCTGGCATGGCGTTAAGCACCTCACGTGCAATGTTGAGTGCCATCTCCTCTGGCAGAACATGCACTTCCTGCTGATTTTCCTGCTTGTCCTGTTTGGCTGCTTCCACAATGATTTTTGCAATTGCGCTGAACTGGCTCATGTTGGTTCTCCTTGTTTTGGGGTTAATTGAACTTTATTGTGACACACTGCTCATACTCGCGGGGCTGACCTGGTACTTCTCCAGATTCCGTTTCAGGCTTTCAATCTTTTCCTTAAGCGTCCGTGCAATCGGGATGGTCTTCTCTATGGCCTTGAGGAGGTCATCCTGTCGCAGTTCGCGTTCCTCCCAGAAGGCGGTCTCGATAGAGGTCTTGACGATGGATTCGATGTCCGCGCCAGAGAACTCGGGCTGGCTGCTCTCCTTGCCTGCCGTCCTCCGCACCAGCTCGTTCAGGCTGATGCCGAGGGACTTCCAGTTCCTCTTTCGCCTGTTCAGGTGGATTTCAAAGATTCTCCTGCGCTCCTCCGCGTTGGGAAGCGAGACGGAGAAAATCTCGTCGAAGCGTCCCCTGCGCAGGAACTCCGGCGGTATGTGCTCGATGTCGTTGGCCGTGGCGACCACATAGACCGTGCTGTCCTTCTCGTTCATCCACGTCAGGAAGTAGCCGAAGAGGCGGGTGGTCACGCCGCCACCGCCATCGTCCTTTCCCACGCCCGCAAACGCCTTCTCGATCTCGTCGATCCAGAGGACGCAGGGCGTCGCCGCTTCGGCGACCTTCAATGCCTTGCGGAGGTTCTCCTCGCTTTCGCCGACGTACTTGCCAAGCAGCTTCCCGATGTCCAGACGCAGCAGAGGCGCCTTGAACATGGCGGCGGAAGCCTTGGCCGTCAGGCTCTTCCCGCAGCCCGGCATGCCGACAATCAGTATTCCCTTGGGTATATCGACCCCGGCCTCCTTCGCCTTGGCGAGGTTCCTGTAGATGCTGGCCTTCCTCTTCAAGTAGGAGACCAGGTTGTCAAGGCCGCCGATGTCCTCGACGTCGTTGGAGACGCGGACGGCCTCCAGCAGGCCGGACTTCTTGATGGACTGCTCCTTCTCGCGCAGAATCAGCTCCTTGTCAGCCTTTGACACCTGTCCGGAACGCTGGTAGGCGAGATTGAGAATCTGCGTTATCTCGAACTCGCTAAGCCCCTTGAAGGCAAGCGCCAGTTCCGTCCTGTCCTCCTTGGGTATGCTGAAACTGAAGAACCTGGCGTATTCGTCCAGAAGGGTTGCGATTTCATCCTGCGTCGGATACGGCATCTCGAAGACCGTTATCAACTTCTCCAGTTCGGGCGGGATGACCAGCCTCGACGAGACGATGATGAGCGGCACCCAGTAGCCTTCGGAGTACATCGTCCCCTGCGCAATGGCGCGAAGCTGCGCGATGATGGCGGGATTGTCCAATTCGCCATGCACATCCTTCAGGACTAGCACCCTGCGCATCGGGCAGTCGGTCACGTAATCGCCAAGAAAAGCGGACAGCCTGCCCGAGGAATGCACAGGCATGGACGGCGCAAGTTCCGTCAGCAGGGAATCGCCAACCAGGCCTGTGGGGACCTTGGTGCTGAAATTGACCTGTCCGCTGGCGTTGTTGTACTCCACGATTGGAATGTCGCCGACGGCCTCCCTGACGAGTTCATCGACGGCGTTGAAGTCGAAGTTGTTGATATAGACGATGGGGCGGAGGGCGTCAAGGTACGACGACAGTCTTTCGGCTGGTTTCATGGTCACTTGACCTCCATATACAAAAGAAGATCATCGGTGGAGTTGGGGCTGGCCGACGATGTGCGGAAGTCGAGGCCGTTGAAAATTGGGAATCGTCCGCCTTGGTTGCCTTTGAACTGGCGCTCCTTGTCTCCTGACGGACGGATGGTTATGTTGTTCCCGCAGTGGAGAATCATGATTCTCGTGCCCCTGTCCAGTGCGTCCTCCCATTCGCCGCCCGACTTGCCATAATCCACCTCCTTTATGATGCCTCTTCCCTTCCAGCTGTTGACATCCAGTGCCCATCTGCCATCCATTGTAATCCGAAGTTTCTGGTCACAGTAACGCTCGTAAGACACGCTGAGAATGTTCCCGACGCGCTGCATGAACTGTGACACAGGAGTTGTCCGCTGCGAATTGCCACTATCATCGGCTGGCGGTTCCAGTTCCCCATAATACCTTGCGTTCATTTCATTCGCCGCCCCAAGATAGTACTTCCTGTACGCTGGATCCATGAGAACCGCGAATATGGCCAGGCGGCACTTCTCCATCATAACGTCGTAGAAGCGCATCCAGTCCAGCTTGAACTGGCTCGGATAGTTCTTGAGCATGGCGCGAACCCTCGACTTGACCAGTGCAAAGTCATCCTTGGCCTCGATGATGTCCTTCAGGCATTGGCTATACTGCATATAGTCCTGTTCAATGGCATCCTGCACGTTGTTCAGGATGGTGGCCATCTCTCGCTTCCTGTCCTCAAGCTGCCTGAAATAGGTGTAGGATTCGACCATTGAGGCCAAGTCGCTCTTCGACAGTTCTATTCCCAGAGCCTTGAAGATACCCTCCAGCTGCTCCTTGACGGGTGATTTCCTGTCAATACCCCCGATGGCCTCTCCTCTGGCTGGCTCACCGATGCATGTAAGCCAGCGCGCCAGCTGCCCCGAAACGAAATAGAGATACAGCTCGTCTATGTTCAGGTTGTCCTTCAGCTCCTGAAGGGAGCGGATGATGTCGAACTGCTCCTCACCGTTCTTGTCCTTGCCCTTGGAGAAGCGCAGATTAAACCGAATGTCCTTGAGTTTCATGGTAAAGACCCCTTGATTCTAAAAGCCGAACAAACTTGCTATGCCGCGGCCAGCCGAACTGACCGCCGTGCCGATTCCAGAGCAGATGGAACGCCCGATGCTGGCGACGCCTTTGCAGATGGCCTTTGCGCCGCCCCATACGGCCTGGCCGACCGTGCTTCCCGCAATCGAGCCGACAATGCTGCCGGCCACACCGCCAATGGCCGAGCCGACGGGTCCAAGAATGGTGCCCAGACCTGCCCCAATGCTTGCGCCCTTTGCCGCCCCGACAAGACCGCCGACCAGACTGCACGTCGCGTTTCCGGCCTGGTCAAGAGCCTCCCTGCCCGTGATTTCGCCTTTGCCGAGTTTCCATAGCACCTTGACATTCTCGATGCCGACGCAGACGGCATTGGCGATATGACCGACAGGTGTTCCCTGAAGCGCCTTCCCCAGCCAGCCGTTCTTGACGGCAACCGTGATGCCGCCAGTGGCGGCGACTGCCAAGCCCGAACCTCCTGCGGACTGGATGGAGCTGGAGACGAACTCCCTCATGTCCTCGTCAATGCTTTGATTCGGCTTGCCTGTAATCCAGTTCCAGAAACGCCGTCCAGCGATTCTAGCGCCCTGGAAGCCGACAGCCAGCACGCCCGCTATCGCCGCCTTCTTCCCTATGGACTTGGTGATGGCGACCTTGTTCGCGTCGTTCCATTCGTATTGTTGTATATCGCCTTCTTTCTGCGCGCGCTCCTGCATACGCTTCGCCTCCTCCTTGGAGAGAGGCTTCGACTGCACCCCGCCAGCGTCCATGTGGTCCGTGCTTCCGGGAATATCCTCCGCCTGTCCGTCTGGTACCATCTTCCTCTGCCCGCGATAGTCCCCGTGCTCAAAATACTGTTCGCTGGCCTCCGCGTCCTTCCCGTACTTGGACTGGTATCTCTTGACCACCTTGCCGTCCTTGTCGTACACCTGCAAATCGACGGAGTTCCTCCCGTTTGATTCAAGCGCCCTCGCGTGGAGGTCGCTCTCCTTTGTGGCGGCGTCTATGTTGAATGTCCCTGCGTGGTGCTGCTCAGCCATGAGGCCGTCGAGATTTGGATTCTGGTTGACATGCGAAAAATCAATGCTTCCGTCTGGATTCTTGCAATAGACCCGTTCAAGCATGTCCTTGTTTGCATCGTCTATCGCCTTGTCGATGCCAGCCGCATACTCGGTGACATTATGCACTCCCAATGCCGTGGCTCCAGCCTCTATCTTGCCTATCAGATAGCTTTCATGGCTCTTTCCCGAAGCCAGATGCGCGTCCAGCTCGGCCTTGTCCCTGCCGTATTTCTCCACCGTGGAGACGATGGTCTCCGCGTCCTTGTCGCGCTCCTCCTCGCTCTTCCACAGGTCAGGGTATCTTGCGAACTGCCGCTGAAGCCACTGCACGTTGGATTCGGCGTCGTGCTTCCTGCGGTATTCCCGAATGAACTCTATGACCACGTTCCTGGTCTTTTCCTGATTGTCCTCTTGCATCGGCGAACCTCTGGCTCTATGCCACAAAAAAGAGCGTCTCAATCCGTGGTATTCTGAGGTTTAGGACGACCTTCATTTGGGCACGAAATGAGACGCTCAAGGCATGAGCGCGCCAACGTGTGCCCAAATGTGAATAAATGAAGGTCCTAATTTCAGAATACCACCAAGCACAGACACCAGCGGCAAACATCCGCTGGCTATGTATTATCAAGGATTATGGAAACGCTGTTCTCTGGGGGGCTGACTACTCCTGTTAGATTGTTATGGTACGGCATTTGCCGCCAATTTCGGAATTTGTAGATACTGTAAGCGTTGAAATGGCATTTGCAAACGAGAAAGCCACAATTGCCCATGCCCGAACCGATGTTTTTCACGAAAAAGAGACACCGACCGTTTGGCTGGTGTCTCTTTTGCTTCGGTCACCTGCGCACGATGCCGACGCTGATGACGGGACTGTCCTTGGACACTTTGGGCTTTCCGTCCTTGTCAGCAGCCACCCAGTCAAGCACGGTGCCTCCGGCCTCGGCGTAGTAGGGCGTGACGAGGAAGTTACCGTTGCCCTCTCTGGTCACGATGTAGTCGCGCACCTTGAACGTCCTCTGGGTATGGAGGTCAAGCATGTCGGCATCCAGAGCGGGCGGGTCATTGAACGGATACAGAGTGTCCAGAACTTTACCCTTGTCCCCCTCTGGGATGATGTAGCGTTCAACTTCACAGCCATTGGACATCTTCAAGGTTTCAGTCGGATAGTCCAGCCTCTCCTGCGGGCCGAAAAGCTGCATCAGCATTTCTCGTTCCTGAAAGCCAAGATTATTGGACGAGTTGAAGTCCGGGATGAGTTCATGATTTCTCAATTTGCTTGTGTTCATGTTGTTTCCTTTTGTTTTGAATTTGTTGGCTATGCGGCGAAGTCATAACCGCATTGGTTGCAGTGGTAGGACTGCACGATTTTCCTGTCGATGGCATGTCCCACAGCCGCACCGCTCAATGCTCCAGTCAGAAAACCGCCCAAGATGCCGGCGAGACCACCGATAGCAGTTCCGACACCAGGGCAGATGGCCGTCCCGATGGCCGCTCCCGTTGCTCCTCCCTTTGCAGCGGCTATTCCTCCTGTGACCGCTCCGATACCTCCACAAGCTCTCGTTGCAATCGGCTTCAATCTTACGTTTTGAGAGCCGCAGTTCGGGCATGATGTGCTCATTTGATTCATTCTCCTTATTTGGTGTTGGTGTCCGTACAGGCGATTGTCATGCCTGTACGGATGGGGTTGATGGTTTGTTTTTTTGTCTGATTTAAGGTCTGATGTACTACTGTGCATCCTCGTTTTCCGTCTGGTTATTCTTGGCTGTTTTCTCGTTGTCATCATTGCTCAGAACACTTGAGACGATGCCAGCGATTGTAAGACCAATGCCAGAACTTATGAGAGCTTTGGCAATTTTGTCCAATTTTGTCAGTTTTGGAAGCGAGAGAGTGATTGGCGTCTCATCCTGCTTCTCTGGAATGATGAGTGGGGTGTTCTTCATTTGTGATTATCTCCTTTGGGTTGTTGGTTATACGAGTGCCGGCTGTCTGTCCAGCGCAAAAAGGCGTGTCAGCTTACGATTGCAGATGTCGAATCGTGCAGGCTTGTACTTGTGCGCTATCTCGGTAAATGCGTTCATCAGGCTCCACATAGAGCGTTCCCTAAACTCCTCATGCCGAGGTTCAAGGTACTCATGGAAAACCGCTAAAATGTCGCAGCTTGGAATGGCTCCGTATTCTGCCGCTTTTACGATGAAGATTCTTGCATAGTCATCGCTCACTGGCTCGTCGTGCAGGTTCAGCAGCCTCTCCTCAAACGAAATGTAGCTGTCGGCCATCGCGTCCATCGTCTCCTCCACCATTGAGAAGAGGTCGATTCCAGAGGTATGGCGACGTTTGATTACGAATTCCCCGCCGAAGCACAGATTGGAACAGACAAGAACGGACACTCCACAGCATATTCCAGCCGCAAAGGATTGGTCGTGCGAGTTCCGTATTCCGATGCACCTTGTCCACTCGGGATTATTCTGTTTGGCGAGGGTGATGACGCCAAACATCTTCTGCTGGTCACGTGCAAGACCGAACCGCTCGGATTCGATGGTCATTCCACGATTGGCGATTGCGTTTTCCACGGCATCCACCACGTCGATGTGTGGCACAGGTCTCCAGGTCTGCGTCGGATTGGGTGTCGGTACCAGGGCAAGCGCGTGTCTGTCAACGAACTTGTCGGTGGGGTTGGCTAAACAAAGTCCCATGATTTGTCTCCTATGTTTTGATGACTGTTGAAATGAAAAAGGCCGCTCCGGCACTAGCCAGAGCAGCCTAGGTATGAGGTAAAATGTGAAACAATTGTTTCAGGCTGCTTTCGGAATTGCCGTATGAACGGAATTGCAGTGCCAGCCAGAGCAGTGGTCGGCGAAAGGACAGTCAGAGCAGGCGAAGCTGCCTTCATTGGGGAGGAAGATGCCAGCCTGAATGCCCTTGTCGGCCATCAGAAACATCTTCTCAAGACGCTGGTAGCTGTCATCGTCTCGGCTCGTGTAGAGATGCTTGACGGTCGATGCCTTGGCTTTCGTCACGACATCGAACCTGAACGACGGCCTGCGCTGATGCACCTTCTCGAAAGCATAGCTGAACACGGTGGCCTGAAGGTCTCTTGCAGGCTTGTCGTCACTCCACATCCGTGCGGCTGTCTTGAAATCGACGATGGTGTCATAGCCCTTGTCGTTCTCGTCGTCAAACGGCGTCCGCTCAGAGATCACCATGTCCAGTTCGCCTATGATGGGCTTTGAGAGGCCAGGCATCTCGATTCGGAACGGCTCTGCTACGGACTGGATGGTGTTCCAGTAGTCAATCCATTCCTTGTTGACCACTTCAAACATTCTTTTCGCAGTGGCTATCTGGTCCTCCATGTTCTCGTCACGCTTGAAGACGATGTTGGCTGCATCTTTGCAATTTGCTTGGAAGTAGGTTGCAAAGGCATCGGTCATCTCGTCGGCTGTGAGGAGTTTTCCAGTCTTTGCTGCTTGAGCCTGTTCGGACAAGACGCTATGAAACGCCGTACCAAAAGGCAGAGCGACTGGTGTGCGTTCGGATTCTACCTTTTCAATGTAACGGTAGTAGTAGAGCAGCTGGCAGATATTGATGTAGGTGTTGAGTGCGGTGTAGGAGTAGTGCGGCTGCTCCTTCAACTGCGCGAGTGTGGGTTTGGTTTCTTCCATAGTCGTTTCTCCTGAAAAGAATGTTTGCGCCCATGGCCGGCGGAATGCTGGCCATGGGTATTGTGGGGTTGGTTATGCGGCGGCTCCGGAGAACTCCTGGATCAGCTGGCTGCACAGTTTCGACGGAATCTGCTCGACCGCCTGGACTTGGCATCTTTGGAGTATCTGCTGAATCGTCCATCCCGCGCGTTTCGCAAGGCTTAGCAGATAATTGACCTGCTTCGGCGATGCGGCTGCGTTGGAATTGCGATACTGCTTGCCTTGGTTGGACTGGTAGTTCTGCTGCGGTGGCTGCTGAGGCTGACTTTGCTGGTAGTTGGCCTGTGGGTCATAGTACTGCTGTTGGACTGGCTGCTGTGCCTGTGGCGGCATCTGCTGAGGTGTCATCTGCTGAACAGGTGCGGCATTGTGGAGTTCGGCTTCGACGGATTTTCTCACGAAGTCGAAGACACCGTGGACTTTTTCCTGAAGCTGTTGAGGATTAAGACCATCTGGCAGCTCCACCTCGATCTGGCAGTGGTAGGATTGTGAACTGTACTCGCTTTCGGCGGGGACTTTCTTTGAATATGAAGCATTTAGTTTTAGCATTGCTGTAATCTCCTGTTTGGGGGTGAATGGTTAGATTCTCTCGAAGTCAATCAGAATCTCGCCAGTGGGCTTGCGCACGGCTATTCTGGTCTCCTGACACTCGCCGGGGACATCGAACTCACCCGCCTCGTAGCGGGAGCGGATTTGCTCGAAAGCCTCCAAGGGCGTATTGGCCTGCGCGTGGGCGTCGTGGACGATGACTTCCTCGATGGTGATGCTATAGTCGTTCATGCTGAATTGTCCGGTTAGGCGACAAAGCCCCATGCCGCCTTTCTGACATGGGGCTTCGAGGCTTCTTTTGAATGATGGGGGATTAGACTGCAAGACGGATACGTTCCAGCTTGCGGTTTGCGTCGGCGTACTGGCGTTCCTTCAGACGCTGCTCGACGAGGGCGGCCTTGATTTTTCGTCCAGCCTCCATCAGGCGGGCTTCGAGGTTTGACAGCTGCTCGCGCATGGATGCAAGGCTCGCAAGCGTCTCGTCAAGAGGATTGGTCTGGACTGCTGGCTGAACTCTGGCAAATGCAGCGGCTGGATTGGCGACTGCGGGATTGCCGGATGTGGTGGTGATGGTCTGTGACATGGTCTTTTTCTCCTTGGTTTGGTTGTTGGTTGGATTATTGGTTGGATTCTTGGAAATGACTGCTGGCTTGATTTCTGGCTTGGACTGCTGTGCCGTGGGTGGCGTCGATGCCGCCGCTGATGCAGGAGCAGTCGTGGCGCTTCGGGTTGGTGAACCACACGGCATGAAGAGGTACTTGCCCGTGCCAGCGGAGGAGACAAGCGGACTTGGCGACTTGGACGAGAAAGACAGCGTGAGAAAGCCCATCTTCAGGAACTGCCTGAGATTGCCGGAGGGGAAACGCACTGAGCAGGGCAGGTTCCCGCTTTGGCTGCTGGACGCGAACACGCCCTTCCGCTGTGTCATATCCTTGTCGCTCGTCTCCAGAAGCACGATTTGGTCGGGATGGACGGTCAGCGTGGCGGTTGCCTCGCTGGTGTTTTCGTTCATGAACCTCTGCAACTCCTGTGCGCTCTCTTTTGTCAAGGTGAACTTGACATCGCCGGAACCTTCCTTGGGTATGATTCTCCAGTATTCAGGATACAAGGCTTCCAATGCCTTTGCGGTGTGCCTGAACTCGTCTCCCGCCATTGAGAACATCCATTCTCCACTGGCTGTTCTCCAGTGTGCAAGCGATGTCCAACGCAGGTTCTTCAGTGACGCATAGACCTTTGAATTGGGTATAGTGACAGCATTCTTCAACTGCAACGGCAGAGGAAGGTGGAAGAGCTGCTTGCCGTCTGTGCCAGCGATGCCTCTTGGCGAGACATTGACACCAGACAGAGCCAGTCTGTCCTTCTCGTCTCCAGCGCAACTGAATGCTTGCAGCAGGAAGTTCGCGAAATTGGTCGGAAGCACGGTCGTGTCTGCATCCTTTGGAATCTGGAACTTGGCGTCGCTCTTGGAGGTCATCGGCACAAGCTGTCCGATGAATCGTTCATCGCAGTTAAGCACGACATGAGCTGCATCCTGCTCAATGGAGAGGCGCGTTCCCGTTGCGGCGGCAATCATCCTGCGGAACATCTCCAGATTGACATCGAAGGAGGTGTTCTTCTCGTCAAAGACTGCACCGGGCAGGACAACGGACAATTGCTGTTCGGGCAGGGGGCATCCAATCGTGATTCTCTGCTTGTCGGACTGGATAGTAAGTGTCGGGTGAAAGTCGGCGGGCAGCTTGGCGTTTGAGACCATCTTCAGGATGGGTGCCAACGCCGCTTCGACTGTGGATTTGAGGACTGTGATTTTCATTGTTGTAACTCCTTTTGGTTTAGGGTTGAACGTAGGAACGAAAATACAAAAAGCCCACCGCCGCATAATCGCGGCGGTGGGCTTTGATGGTTGTTGAGTCAGATTATCTCTAGTTCACAAGAGAAATATATACGTTAGATTTTCTGAATTGCAATGGCTACTGGGTATCGCTGGTAAGGAGTTCGCGGATTCTCTGTTTTTCCGGAGTGTCTGGCAGGGTGTCGAGGTATTGGAGAGTGCGGTTTATCTTCTCCTTGTCAGTGATGATGCCGACTTCTCCTGCGATGGCGGCTATTGCCTTCTGCTGGGCTTCTTCTCCAATATGAGTGTAGTAGGCATCCAGAATATCGCAGTTATCTCCAAGTATCGACTGTACAACGGCTTTTGGCACACCAGCCTCCGCACAGTGTGATGCAAAACTGTGGCGTAGTGAGTGAAAGCCAAAGACCGTGATGGCACGTGACCGTCCCTCCACTTTCACAGAGGTTTTAAGACCGATCCATTTCAGGACCCGCAGGACATCAATGTTGACAAGTCCACTTCCGATGTTCTTGCCAGTTGCGTCTGCTGTGTTATAGCGTTCCGCGACCTTCGGGCAGACATAGCCGTAGTCATCGGTTTTCCATGCCAAAGCGTCTTCAAGTACGCTCACCAACTGCGGAGCGATGGGAATTGTAACCTCCTTGCCAGTCTTGAACTGCTTGCACTCTATCTTTTTCTGTGCCAAGTTCACCTTTGACCAACGGAGCAGCACGCAGTCCTTGAGACGCTGCCCTGTATATAGGCCAAGGTAGTAGATGACCCTGATTTCCTCCTTGTTCTTCACCTTGAACTTCGGATTCTCCAATGCCTCCATCAGAGCCTTCTCCTGCTCGTGGGTGAATGACATGCGACGAACTCCGATATCCTGCTCCTCGCGCATTTTTCGCAGAAGCGTCTTGGATGCAAACGGATTCTCCGCTCCATTACAGTATTCCTTGAGGACATTGAAGATTTTTCGGAGACGCAGGACACGTCGGTTGTGCGTGTCCACGGCGATGTGCAGGGTCTTCATGTGTTTCGTGAACTCCAGTGCATCCTCGTATGTGATGGTGTGGAGTTCGCGCAATGGGTCGCCTATGAACTCCACGAAATCATTGAAAGTGGCTTGATAGGAAAGCTGCTCGTGGATGGTGGCTGGCATCGCACGGTCAGGAGAGACGGAATACTTCTCCCATGCGGCACCGAGAGTGATTCGCATGATACGGCCAGCAAGCTGACGGGCATTCTTCACATGGGCGGCAACAACCTCGACCGTGGTGGCCTGTAGTGTCGGAAGAAGACGCTGGTACTCCTCCAAAGCCTTGTCATAATCGTCCGTCTTGAGATTGACGTTCTTTCGCTTGCCCTGAATCTGGTAGCGAAGGTAGTAGTTTCCACCCTCCTTAACTTGGTAGATGGTTCCGAGTGGTAGCTTTTCCTGTTTCATCTTCTTTTTCCTGCCCATTGCGCGGTTCTCCTGACATGACGAAGCCAGTGAGACCGATTGAGACTAATATAAGGCATCTGGGCAACAAAAAAAGCCTTGAATGCCAAAAAATGGCAAAAATCAAGGCTTTTTGTACTTAAAAATGGTGGAGCATATCGGGTTCGAACCGATGACCTCCTGCATGCCATGCAGGCGCTCTAGCCAAACTGAGCTAATGCCCCATTTTCAATACAGAATATAATATAATGTCGCCAAATGATTTTGCAAATCACCTCCGCACAAAAAAATTTGTCCGAAGGCATTGTTGACATTTGTATGGGAGGAGAGTATATTTATCCTTGTTTTTTCTTGTCAATCAAGCCAAGGAGATGAAAATGCGAAGGGGTTTCACTTTAATCGAATTGCTTGTAGTTATCGCCATTATCTCCATACTTGCGGCCATGCTGCTGCCGGCGCTAAGC
>JAFRLP010000594.1 GCA_017431185.1 Victivallales bacterium
GGCTGAAGCGCGCCGCCTTGATGCTTGCACTGACTGAACAGCCCATATCTGAGATTCTGGAGAACGTTGGCTTTTTTGACCGCAGTTACTTTGCTCGCCAATTCTCCTTCATCTTTGGCATGACTCCCCGCGATTTCCGTTCAGGGTACCTCGCCGGCACCATTGACCTGACCGCGGCGATCAAAAAGCTTCAGCTGCCAGAAAACGAATAATGCATGTGAACCTAATGTGGTGTTTGTCAAGGAGCGGAAAAGAACGCGTAGTGTTCCATCGAATGAATCGGACGGGATGCCATCAGCTTCCATATTTTTTGGTTATCATGCCTGGCAGTTTTGCCCCGTTTTCAAATCTGATTGCAAACGGCGTCCTTCTTCTTGGCGGTTCAGGCTCAAACTCCGTTGCATAGTAGAGACTTGTCCCTGAAAGAGGTATGTCGCCCTTTTTTGTGAGGAGGACGGCCTTGCCAGTCGCCCTGGCGACGCGCCCAGGCTGGTCGAAGCCGAAAATATCCGCCAGCGGCCATTTTTCACGACGTGTGCCAAGCGGATCACGAGTGGCTGCGGTTGTGTCAAACATCACCGTTCCCCCATTTTGGGCAAATTTGAGTATGGCGGCAAGCTGTGCGTCCGAAAGGGAACTGGCAGAGCCGACGAAGAGTACCTTAAACTGCGCAAGGGAGGGCCCGGCAAGCGCCTTTTCGACAATCAATTGATAGGGGATATGCAGTTCTTCAAGGGTCTGTGCAATGCCAAACGGCGATTCAGGCATCGTGATAGAGGAGTCCCAGTCTCTCGTTTGGCCAGGCACAAGGACTGCGACATTGCGCACTGGCCTGGCGAATTGCCGGCTCATGTTGTCGGGGTTTGCGTTGAATGCAAGATAGTCCCCGCCAACCGCAGACTTGCCAATTTCGCCTTCGCGGAAGAAAAGCGGCAGCTGGGCATTCATGTTGTTGACGGCATATCCAAAATAGGCGGAATTGCCATCTCCGCAGTAAAGCCATGTGAACACAGATGCGTCTGACAAGACATTGATAGCATTGAAAAGCTTTTGACCTGTCACGAACATTCTGCTGTTGGCAATGGTGTTTGCGGCCTGGCACTCATGTCCGATTAAATCAAAGGTGTCCATGTTGGCCAGGAAGTTGCTGTTCCAGGCACGCAGGCCATTGGACGTCATTTGCGTGGAGAGCACTGCGTATGATGAGAAAATCACGTTTGGATTGATTTTTGCCAGTTCAGCCTTCAGTTGAAGTGCCAGCGTCCTTTTTCGCTCGACTTTCCAATTGAACCATGCCTTTGTGACTGGCAATGAGAAATCCTGATGCCAGTTGCAGGTCTCGTCCGCAGGCAGCTGCCGGCCGGTGTCCTCCTCAAATGCACTTCGGCAATGCGAACAGCCTCCGCCATGCAGCGGGAAGCCCATTTCATCTAACTGGAATCCATCGACTCCCGCCCGAGCCAATTCAATTTGCCAGCCCAATCTGCTTGAGATTGCTGACGCATAGAATCGAACGCGCCTTTTCGCGTGCCTTGCTCAACGCGGGCAACAGCATCGCGGCCAGCACGGAGATGATGGCTATGACGACCAGCAATTCGATCAACGTAAAGGCCTTTGTCCTACACTTGTGGAACATTTTCATTCTCCCTTGATTTGTTTGACGCTTGAAAACCTTGCCGCACTGGGGCAGATTTTTGTAAATTGAATATAATTTATCAATTTTCTGGGAATAATCAAGAGTATTAATTGTCCAAAAAATAAGACAATCTGGCAAATTGCCTCAGGAAAAAGGGGGATGCCATGGGAGCGTCTCAAGCGGGTGGGACACGGGAAAAGTCTCCTCTGAAACACGGGATGTCCGCCCCGCAGGGGAGCCACCATGCAGACGCGCCTTGCGCGTGTTTCCTGCATCGTGTTGGCGGCGCGTCCGCCATGGGGACTCACTGGAACGTGACGATGGTGCAACCGCCGGCGCCAGGGTCCTTGCCGTCCCGTCCGATATGGTAGGAGCGGACGCCTGGGCACCGTGCCAGCCATTCCTGGACGGCCTTGCGGAGCCGTCCCGTGCCAAAGCCGTGGATGATGCGGACTTCGGGCATCTGCGCGCGGATGGAACGGTCGATGAAGGCGGCAAGTTCCGCCAGGGCGTCCTCCACGCGCATCCCGATGAGATTCAGTTCGCTGGAGGTATGCCCCTGGACAATGGGCTGGGAGACGTGAACCACGGGGGTGGCCTTCTCGACGGACTGCCCGTCCCTCGTCTCCTCCACGTCACGGGCCTGAATGGAGAACAGGATGCCATTGACCTTCACCTCCAGTTTGTGGCCAGACACAGAGGCGATCACCCCGTGAGAGGAAAGCCTGGGCACCCAGACTCGCCTGCCTGGCGCCAAGGCGCTCTCCTGCAAGGGTTCACGGGGGCGTTCCCCGTGCATTTTCAGCCCCTCCTGAAGCCTGCGCTCCTTGTCGGCCAGTTCCCTGCGAATGGCCTCCGTGTCTATTTTGGCCGTCCTGTCCCCGTTGTTCCTGCGGGCCTGCTCGCGGACGGAACGGATGAGGTTCTCCATCTCCCGCCTGGTGTTGGCGACGAGTGAGTCGGCCTGGCGGTGGGCTTCCAGCAGCAGTTGCCTGCGTTGGGTTCGGAGTTGCTCCAGTTCGGCCTTGAGGGAGTCGCGCTTGGCTGCCAGGTCGCTCTCCGTGTCGGCGAGTCGGTCGGCGTGGCGTGCGATGCGTCGCTGGTCCGCCTCCATGCGGGTCAGCACATCCTCCAGATGCAGTTGCTCGCCCGACATCATTCCCTCGGCTGACTTCAGGACGGCCTGGGGCAGGCCGAGACGGCGTGCGATGAGGAGGGCGTGGCTGGAGCCTGGCCGCCCGATGTCCAGCGTGTATTCTGGGCGCAGGGTCTTGACGTCAAACCGCACGGCGGCGTTCATCATGTCCTGGCGGGCGTGGACGTAGTTCTTGACCAGCGCCAGATGGGTGGTGCAGATGGTCAGGGTGGAGCCTTTGGCAAGATGCTCCAGCACGCCGCAGGCGATGGCGCCGCCCTCCACGGGGTCGGTGCCGCCGCCCAGTTCGTCCAGCAGGACCAGACTTGGGCCGGTTGCGCAGTCACGGAAGATGGCGGCGATGTTGCTGACATGCGCGGAAAAGGTGGAGAGGTTCTCCTGAAGGGACTGTTCGTCCCCGATGTCCGCCAGAATGTGCTGGAAAACGGGAAACACGCTGCCAGGTCCGACGGGGACGGGCAGGCCGGACTGCGCCATCAGGCAGAGCAGTCCCACCGTCTTGAGGACTACGGTTTTTCCGCCAGTGTTGGAGCCGGTCACCGCCAGCGCCTTGCAGGACGTCGGCAGCGTCAGGTTCAATGGCACGACTTCACGCCCTTTTCCCTCTCGGCGAAACTGCATCTGCAACAGGGGGTGGCGAGCCTTCTCCAGACGCAGGCCCTGGCCGAAGACGGGCAGGTCACAGCCGTTGTCGCCAGCCCAGCGCGTAATGGCGCATCCCGCATCCAACTCCGCCAGAATATGCAGATTGGCTTGCAGGACGGATAGCCTCCCGCGCACTCCTGCGCTGAGTTCGGCGAGAATGCGGCGCACCTCGTCCCGTTCCTCCAGGCGGGTGCGCGCCAAATCATTGCCCCAGCCCACGGTTTCGGCTGGCTCGATGAACAGTGTCTGCCCTGAATTGGAGAGGTCGTGGACGATGCCAGGCAGGTCGGCACGGGCGTCCCGCTTGACGGGGACCACGAAACGCCCGCTTCGCGTGGTGACGAAATGCTCCTGCAAGGTGTGCTCCCATTGCTGGTTGCGGAGCATCCCGTCCAGATGTCGTTGGATACGGGCCTCCAGGGCGACGGTCTGCATCCTGAGTTCCCGCAGTTTCGGGCTGGCGTTGTCGAGCACCGAGCCGTCCGCATCCAGGCAGCGCGTCAACTGCGCGCGCAGGGAGTCGCAAGGGTCAAGCGGTGCGGTGATGGCCTGGAGGTTGGTGTAGTTCTGGCATTCGCGTTTCTGGATGAACTGGCGGATGCGGTCAACCGTGTCCAGAGTGGCGCGGATGGCGACCAGCGCCGTCCCGTCCAGAATGGCGCCTTCTGGGGTGACCTGGCGCAGTTCCGCCGCGAGGCTCTCCACGTGCAGTCCTGGGAACTCCATCGGCTTGTTGCGGATGGCGATGAGGTCGGTGTAGAGCCCGCGGCGCCGATTGAACTGCAATGGCTCCCCAGACGGCTGGAGCGAGCGAACCAGCGCCGCGCCCTGTTCACTTTGCGCACAGCCTGCGATGGCCTCCAGCAGTTCGGTGAACTGCAAGACTGTCAGGGTATGCTGGTTCATCCTCCCTCCGGAATGCCCTCGTGGTTGGGGAACAGTGCCTTCACGACCGCCAGGTCACGCTTTATCTGCTCCTGTAAGGCGTTGGAGCTGTTAAACTTACGGCTGGGGCGGATGAACTGGAGGAAGGAGATGGTGAGCAGTTTGCCATGAATCTCCTCGTCAAGTCCGAAGAGATGCGGCTCCAGAAGGAATTGTCCGTCAGAACGGAGAGTCGGCGCGCGTCCGGCGTAGGCGATGCCGGGGAAGACCCTGCCGTCCTCCAGTTCGGCGGAGACGGCATAGACCCCCTCTGGGGGGGCTGTCTGCTCCGGCTCGTGGAGGTTGGCTGTGGGGCAGTGGAGTTTTTCGCTGGCGATTCCCTGTCCATGACGCACGAGCCCGCTGATGGCATACGGGCGTCCCAGCATTGCCTGGGCTGCCGTCAGGTCACCTGCTGCAATGGCGTGGCGGATGCGGGTCGAACTGATGAGTTCCCCTGCGTACTGCACACACGGCACGACGCTGGCTGATATGCCGCGGCTGGCCGCCCATTGGGTCAGGAGAGCGGCATCCCCGCTGTTCTGGCAGCCGAATCGCCAGTTTTCGCCGACGCAGAATGCCGTCACCTCCAGACCAGGCAATTGAAAGTGGCTGTTCAGAAAATCCTGGGGGGAAAGGGCCGCCAGTTCCCTGGTGAAGGGCAGGCGGATGAGGTACTGTATGCCCGCGTCCCCCATGAGACGCGCCTGCCAGGCTGGCGTGGCCAGCAGCAGCGGAGCGGGCGGAGCCAGCACTGCCTTGGGATGCGGCGCAAAGGTCAGGGCGACGGGGCATGCCCCGTTTGCACGTGCGCATTCAACCAAATGGGACAGGATGGCCTGATGCCCCAGGTGAACCCCGTCAAACACCCCCATGGCCACCGCCACCTTGGAGACGGCGGGAAGCAGCCTTGATGGGTGATTCAACTCTTGCGGTGATTTGTTCACGGTCAGTGGTTTGCTAAGTCAGGCAGTGGAGCCCTGTGGGGCAATTCCCATGCGAAATCCTTCCTGAAGGATTTGTAACATCCTCTGGCAGAATCAATTGGAAATTGCATCGGAAATGTCGTTCCCTATTTGCGCCAGCACTGCTTCAACGGGGAGGACAACCGCACGGAGTTCTTCCAGCGTCATTTCCTTGAGACGCTCCATCGGGATGGCGTCCTCCACCCGCAATGAACCACTGCGGGTGCGGCGCAGGGCGGTCATGACGGCTCCGCAGCCCAGACGTTCACCCAAATCGGCGCATAGCGTGCGGATGTAGGTCCCCTTGGAGCACTGCACACGATACTCCGCCTCCGGCAATTGGCACGAGGTGAACTCGAAGGAGTGGATGGTGACGGTGCGCGGCTCGCGCTCCACCGTCACGCCCTGGCGCGCCAGTTTGTAGAGCGGACGGCCCTCCTTCTTGATGGCGCTGACCATGGGGGGCACCTGCTTGATTTCGCCTACAAAGGCCTTGGCGCACTCCCGCAGCATCTGCTCGGTCACGCTGGCGGGGCTTCTTTCGGCGACAATGGCGCCGGTGGAGTCCTGGCTGTCCGTCTCCACTCCCAGCCGAAGCCGCCCCTCATAGACTTTGGTCTCGCTCATCAGGCGGTCTTGCAGTTTGGTCGCCTTTCCCAGCAGAAGGACGAGAAGCCCCGTCGCCATCGGGTCAAGCGTTCCGCAGTGGCCGGCCTTGGCCAGGTGAAAACGCCCCCTCACGCAACAGACGCAATCGCTGCTGGTCCAGTCCTTGGGTTTATCGACGAGCAGCACTCCGTCCACCTCATTGTGGAACCGCGGCATCTGCTACTGCTCCTTGCCAGGAATGGGGAGGTCAGGCTGGGGGGCGGTAGGGTTGCCGTCCCCCAAGTTCAACTCGCGGAGAATGGCCTCCACGCGGTCGGCTCTCTCGGCGGTGTCGTCGTTGCGGAAATGCAGGACAGGTGTGTATTTGAGGATGACCTTGCGGGCCACGGCGGCCTGAATGGCGGCGCGCCGTTTCTCCAGCAACTTGAGGGCGTCGCGGATCATTTTCCCGCGGTTTGCCTGGCTCCCGTAGATGCTGACATAGACCGTGGCGTCGCGCAGGTTCGGCGAGCACTCCACGCCCGTGACTGTCACCATGTAGGGCAGCTCCTGGCCAAGTTCCACCGTCAGCACGGTTCCAAGTTCCCGAAACAGCAGCTCGTTGACTCTGGTGATTCTGTCTTTTTCTTTCGCCATTGGATATGGGTGTGTTCCACAGCCGGTGGATTACAGTTGGGCGGCGACCTGAACGGCCTCGAACACCTCGATCTGGTCGTGCTCCTCGAAGTCCTCGAAATTGTCCAGGCGGATACCGCATTCCAGGCCAGACTTGACCTCGCGCACGTCGTCCTTGAAATGCTTGAGGCTCTGGATCTGGCCGTTGTAGATCATCTCCTTGTTGCGGTAAACCTTGGCCTTCGCGTTCACGCGGATCACTCCGTCGTTCACGCGGCAGCCGCAGATTTTGCCGACCTTGCTGTTCTCGAAGATCTGGATGATTTCCGCCTTGCCCAGGTATTTCTCCTGGATTTCGGGGGCGAGTTGTCCGCGCATGGCGTTCTCCACCTCGGCCAGCAGGTCGTAGATGATGGAGTACAGGCGGATTTCCACGCCCTTCT
>JAFRLP010000595.1 GCA_017431185.1 Victivallales bacterium
AGATAGCGCGGCGCCTGGGGATAAGCCAGGCGACGGTGAGCCGTGCGCTGAGCGCGTCGTCCTCCCATCTGATCAGTGCGTCGGTCCGAGACCGGATCATCGCGTTGAGCAACGAGTTGGGGTATCGTCCCAGCCTGTCGGCGCGATCGACGGTGAAGGGGCTGACGTACCGTGTCGGGATGATCTTGTGCAACATGGAGTCCGACCTTTGCGCGTTGGACTGGAACCGCCTGACGTGCGCTTTGGCCTCGTACCTTCAGCGCAACTCCTACACGCTGCTGTTATTGAAGGCGGACGGTCCTGGGAGCGCGACCGAGCAATCCGTCCGCGAACTGCTGATGAGCGGTGTGGCGGACTGCTATGTGACGGGGCCGAATCTGCTGAAGGGCGGAATACCCGAACTGCTTCGTCAACTTCGGATACCGGTGAGTGTGGTGTGTGAATCTGGCACAGTGGCTGATGTGGAGAACTACCTTCAGCGGGACGATCAGCCCGCCTTCCAGGAGGTTTGGCGTGCCATGCCGCCCGAATGCCAATCCAAAGTCGCCTTTTTGGGTCCTGACACCGTTGATGTTCGACTGAGGTTGAAGGAGGTTTGCAGGGCAGGGCAGGCCATCGGCCGCAAGGACAAAGTAAAAACTCTGCTTTATGGCGGGTTTCAGAGTGGGGTGATGACGGAGTACCGCAGGGCGTATCATGCTGCTAGAGAATTGGGCAACAGCCTGAAGCGCTTCCGATTCTTCTGGTGCGTCTCCGACCTGGTTGCGCTTGCGCTTTGCGATGCCCTGCGCGAACAGGGGCGCACACCAGGGCGTGATGTCTTCGTGGTTGGCTATGGGGACCAGGAGACATTCCGAGGTTTTTCCGAGACACCGTTCCTCTCCACCATCTCCGCCGATGCGGGACGCATCGGCGAGACGCTTGGCTCGATGGTGCTGGACCATCTGGCGGGGCGTCCCCGCGGGAGGGTTCTTCATCTCACCAGGTACATCCGACGGGACAGTTTTCCATTTCCATGAATAATACCACCAGCCATTCCAACGAGCGTTTTTTCCCAGAGGACTACCGCGCCTTCTGCGCAGGTGTCCTCTCCTGCTGCATTGACCGCTTTGGAGGAATCGAGTCGGTAGGCCTTCTGGACACGGTGGTGCGCAATGCGCAACCCTTGTTTGCCAGACGTCCCATTCAGCTTTTTTCCCGCGCTGGCACTTCGGGGGGACGCCCGTTCATTTATCCTGCGCTTCGTGCCCTGCGCGAGTATCCCGATGGCGGCGTGCGTCCCTTTGTCCCTGAATATCCCAGCATCCATCCCTCCGCCGTGGTAAGCGGGGAGTACGAGTTCGTGATGACCCCGCTGGGGTTTTCCCTGCGACTTCGGGACGGCGCGGCGGTTCCGCGTTCATTCGTCCTGGCGGTCTCCAAGGCGCACTACTACGCTCAGACCCTTCTGAAGGACGCCAACTACAACCAACTTGCCCACGAAGATGTCTGGCTTCCTCCAGAACTGCGCGGGTCGGATTTCAATCCTGCCTTGCCGTTCCATGACGCTCCAGTGGAGATAACCCGTCATGCCCCTGAAGTCCGAGACAACGCTCTGGTCTTCCGTCTTCGGCTCAAGACGGTAGAATTCGACCGTGAACTGTTCTTTGCCATTACCGCCTCCCTTCCCTTTTGCGTCTCAGAGGACCGCAATCAGTGGGTTCTCCGCACGGAGATGGTGCAGGAGAGGACAATCTGCTTCGGTGTTGGCTATGGAGCCGAAGCGGGTGTCGCCGTCATGCGGGCGCGTGAAGCCGTCGGCAAGCACGCGGAGCGCCTGGCCGCGCACATCTCGTCCGAGCGGTTTGCCCATGCTGTCCAGGCGGATATCCCCGCCTTGCCGGAGGCAGCCCGTTTTCTGGCGATTGCGCCACGCTATCAGGAGTCGCTGACGCTGGAGGCTGGTGAGCATGGAATCGGCATCCGCGCCGCCGCCAACAAGTACGGCTTTTTCCCAATCTGGGACCATATCTACCCCATCAGGGATTTTCTGCTGGCAGGACGGCCTGAAGTTGCTCGCCGTGCCTTTACGTACATGCTGGACTATCCGCACTGGGACACCAATCCATTCGTCATGATGCACCTTGCCATAGCCTTGGATGAGTATCTCGCTTTTCAGCCAGGCGACACTGCATTGCTCAACGATTTCCTTCCAGCCTTCCGCAAGGCGTTCACCTTCGCCGAGACGCTTGCGAACCCGGAGACAGGGCTGATTCTTTACGGCATCGATACCGCCGTTGACGTCATGCAGGAACTGGGCTTGCCGAGGCTTTTCCACGCTGCCTGCGTCAATGGCTGGTGGTACGACTCCTGCTGCGTGCTGGCCAATTTCGCAGGCGAGTGCGGCGACGCCGCCTTCGCGGAAAGTGCCCTCGCCTGGCAGAAACGAATCGAAACCCACTACGAGGAGATCTTTTTTGACGCGGAGGCAGGGGCACTCCGCGCCGCCGTCGGCTCTCATGGCGAACGCACAGTCCCCGAGGTGTTCCTGCACACCAAGAGCCTGGCGATGGACTATGTCCATGGCTGGTGGCTCTTCCGCCGCTTCCGTGAGCGTCAGGCCGATTTCCTGATGAAACGGCTGTGGCATACTCTGGGGCTTACCGCCGTCGCCTACGACAGCGAGGCTCCGGCAATCTATCTCAAGGGCACACGGATGAACCAGCACCTCGGCCACTGCTGCAAGCTTCTACGCATGGCTGGGCGGATGGACGGCGTGTGTCATCTCCTTGATGGCTATCTCTACGCCTTTGCCAAGTACCAGAACGCCATTGAGACCTTCAACTACAGCTACTGCAACGGCAACCAGTGCCAAAACGCCGATTGGCAGGCGTTCTCCGCCACCGCCGCCCAGCAGGCCATTGTACAGGGCGCCATTGGACTGGCGTGGCATCGGGGCGGGCTATGCTATCTCCCCGTGGACGGTGCTGCCTCCTGTTCCCTGCACAACCTGCATTTTGCCGAACGCATCTATGAGCTGGAGGTCACAGGGGAGGGCTCTGGTGTGGCGGAATTCACCATCAATGGGCATCCCATCATTGGCACGATGCAGCTTCCTGCCGATTCCCTGCCGCCGAAGGGGACGAAGGTACAGCTCTCCGTTCGTCTTGGCAAGCCCCAGGCAGGTCTGGTTCTGCTTTGGGCATTGGATTTGCCAGTCGGACAAGTGGAGACGACTCATCGAAGTCTGTGTTTCACCGCCCTGGCGGACCGTCAGACCTTTCTGGAAATCCTCGCACCTGTACGGCCAGAACTCCGCGTTGATGGCGCACTGGCGCCCCTGGCATGGTGTGATGAAGCCAAACGTGCCTGGTGGAGCGGATTCGCCCGCCAGGGGACGCAGTTCTCGTTTTCAGTTTGACATCTGTTTTTTCCCCGCATGCAGCGTTTGCGGCAGCGTTTCTTGCACGTTGCGCAACCACCAAAACAAGGCAAGAAGAGGAGCGTTGAAAATGAAAAGGAAAGAATTCTTTACCTTAATTGAGTTACTCGTCGTCATAGCCATCATCGCCATACTTGCGGCCATGCTGCTTCCGGCGTTGAGCAAGGCGCGTGAAAAGGCGCGGGCGATCAGCTGCACGAATAAGTTGAAGCAGTTAGCATTGATGCAGACAATGTATTTGGATTCCAACGATGGTTACTTTCAGTGGGGACAGGATCAGGATGGAATTGCAAAGAGTTGGGCGCATCGCCTCATGTTAGATGGTTATTTGCAAATGTCAACAAAGGCAGAACCGATGAGGTGTTACAGTCTGTTCCAGAAACTGAGATTCAAGGAAGATTTTCAAAGCACATTCAATGATGCCGGTGACTGGAACATCAGAATGACCTACGGAGTGACGGGCACTTTGTTTGGCGGGATGATCACAAAGGATTCCGCTCATAATTCAGGGCTGGATGCCAAATATGACACACCTGGGAATATCTCCGAAATCAAGAGCGCCTCAACGGCGTTTATGATATCGGACATGGCTGCCTGGTACGGTTACATTTCGGCCAAGCCAGTTGTTTATTATAGAGGAGAATTCACATCCAATGCAGACATATATTTCTACTATCCTGTCTTTGACTACATTCACAGCAATGGATTTAACATTGCCTTTGCAGATGGACATGTGGAAGTGAAGAAGCCAATCCAGATTGAGAAAAAAGAGATATTCCAGTGCAGGTGATGTGAAAATGGTTTTTCGGGAAAGCGTCCAATGCTGAAGAAATCAATTCTGTCTTGTTTTTGCACCTGTGCGATGGCGCTTGCCATCGCCCCTGTCATTGAATGGAGTTTTGACGGGACCATAGACGCTGACTATGGGGGTGCTGGCATTGTCCAGGACATCGCATCAAAAAACGGGGGAGTTGGTGTCAAGGCAGTGGTTTCAGGGACACAAAAGGCTGACGGTCTTATTGTGAATGGACTACGCGGAGGAGCCTATCGCATTCATCACGATTCCGTGACAAAACAACCAGTGACGCTTTCCTACACGCCAAAACCACCTTTGAATTCTCTTGCTGGCGCCATCTCATTCTGGATAAGGCCAGAATGGGATGGCAAGGAGAACGCCAGGCGCATCTTCTACAGTGCAGACAGCGGCAAGCATAGAATCATCATTTTCAGGCTACCCAACATTCCACACATAACGTTCTACTACGGACAATTGAAAGGAGACGGCGTCACCAGTCTGCCAGTGGACATCTCCAAGTGGAAAAAGGGCCAATGGCATCATCTTGCCATGACTTGGGATAAAGACTCCATGGTGGTTTTGGTGGATGGGAAACGAAGCGTTCTCAAAATGAAGACAGTGTTTCCCGATGAGTTCGGCAAGATAATGATTGGAGAAAACTGGGGGGATAAATCAGGGGAGACCATAATTGACGAATTGACGGTTTACAACGAGAAATTGACTGATTCAGAATTAGGCGCCTTGTATAACTCAAAGTCGAAGGAGTTGATGAGATTTCAGTCGATGGCGCCAGTGACTGTCAAACTGGGGCGTGCCACCCCTCTGATTGATGGTCAACTTGATGAAGGCGAATATGCATTTTCTGCATCAGGAATGCGTAACATACGGGACAATACCGCCTTTGCGGCACAGCAAAGCCGCTGTTTCCTGAGTTATGACGATGAGAATCTGTATATGGGGATTTTCAGTCCCTACTCTCAAAGACACGCTCCGTGCAACACCCGTGACAAACTTGATGCAAGGGATGATTCGGTGGAATTATGGCTCAAATTTCCCAATGAGGGGGATTTTTACCAATTGATATGGAATAGTGCTGGCAATGTCTATGACAGAAAGGGAGGCGACACTGCATGGAACGTTTCCAGCAGCCGTCATGCCAGCAAAGTCAATGGGAATAACTGGATTTTCGAATGTGCCATACCCTGGAAAAACTTTCCCTTCGAATTGAAGAAAGGAAACAAGTTTCGTTTTGACATTTGCCGCTCCTACGCCGGAAGTTCTGAATTCACATCTTTGGGAAACGGCGCCCATGCCTACGGCATCATCCCATGCTTTGCAGAGGCGGAGATTTCTCCCGATGCGCCAATGTTGAATCTTGGTTTTTTGGGGAATCTGCCTAGCGGTCAAATTGATTGCACGGGAATGATTCGTTCCACGAAAAACGATACTGTCAAAATATCATTTTGCGCTGGACATGGCTTGTATCCCCTTGATTATGACAGAAAAATACAATTGACGGCAGGGAAAGACGCTGTTTTCAACGTAAAGAACAGTAACATTCCGCAGAATGCAGTTTTGGACATTTTCATTGAATCAGAGAAGCAGGGCACGCTTTATTCCAATTCATTTCCATACAAGGAACTTCAGGAAATAAAATTTGATACGTTATATACTTTGATTGCACAACAGAAACTTATATTTCGTTTCCAAAATCGGAAGCCATTCGGACAAAAATTCATATTTAAGTTTGCCATTCGCGACAAAGAGGGAAAAGTTCTTATGCAGCAACAGGAACAAATCCCCAATGATTCGCCGATGCCAGAAGTCGCCTTTGACGTGTCAGCATTGCAATACGGCGTCTTTTCGTTGGAGTATTCCATTCTTGACGCCAATGGAAATGTAGTTGTGGCAGACAGTGAACATTATGGAAAATACCATGACAACGCATGGGGGTCAGATGATGGCATGGAGGATACCATCCCGCCCCCCTGGACACCTATGACTGCGACTGACAATGGCTTTTCATGCTGGGGAAGAAAAGTTGCATTAGGAAAAAACTCATTCATGACTTCAATGAAATCACAAGACCTGGAACTACTTTCCGCCCCAGTGGATGTGGTTCTTAACGGGAAGACAGTTCCTTTTGAGTCAAAGTTGGTAAAAGAGTGTGTTTCATATAAGGAATATGTATTGCATTCAAAAGGTTGCTCTCCAAAATTGGAGCTGAAACTCAAGGTGGAATTTGACGGTGTCGTTTGGTGCAGTCTGGTTTCTGGCATCGGCACCATTGATTCCTTGAAACTCCAGATTCCCCTGAACAGAAAATGCGTTGACAGTTTTGATGACTGCAGTTCCATCTTCGAAAAAAAGGATTTGACGGCAATTAAGAACAAAACAATCTTTGTGGATTCCGTCATGAAACCATTCTGGTGGTGCGGCTGTGATAAAATCGGCTTGATGGGAGGCGTGACAAGTCAGCGGGGAAGATTCCTGAAAGACAAGCAAAAGTCTTTGGCCGTTAATGTCAGAGAGGATGATATCCTGTTGGAATTGGCGCTGGTTGACACCAGGTTGAAGGTGGATTTTCCAAGGACTTTTTCTTTCTATCTGCAACCTACCCCAGTCAAACCTAAAAATCATTCATTGGCAAGGATTCGCAATGACCGTAATGCCTGGACATTCGCGAGTGATGTTTCGGCTTACTTCGCATACGGCAAAGACGGTTTCTGGAATGAAGAGCAAATAAGAAAAATCCACAGTTACAGGGAACGCGACCCCAATTGGACTAATTTTTGGTACATGGCCAGCAAAGGTGCATCCCCCTATGTTCCTGAATGGGGCTGGTTTTGCCATGACTGGCACGACTGCTTTCCGAATTTTGCCGTTTATCAGACGGATGCCGCTGTCAAGAATAAGACCCAACGAAATCGCGGAGTGTTTACATACGGATGCATGAATGCAAGGTCCTTTATGGAATTTAAGTTTGACCTTGCAAAGGAACGTTTGAAACGTCCTGAAATTGTCAATCTCTACTATGACCTTTCATGGCCAAAACCATGCCACAACCCACATCATGGCTGCACATGGAAGGATGATTTCGGCTATGAACACCACGAATATGACCTCTTTCCGCTTCGTGAATATTATCTTCGCGTTTATCGTTGCATGAAGAAGAAGGACCCCAATTCCATGATGGCTGGTCATGTCATCTCCACACGTCTGCCGTCCGATTCCTTTTTCGACATGCTATGGCTGGGAGAGGCCTATGACATCAAGGTCGCCAGAAACAGTGGATATTACGATGTACTGACACCTGATGTCATGAGAATAGCCTATGCAAATCGTTCCAATGAAATGACAATTGTGCTGATTGCCCAGTTTGGACGTGCGCTGCAGTTGTTCGCCCCTGATAAATATGCGAACTTCCATCCCGACAGCCCGGAAAACCAGAAGGCGTTCAAGCATTATTATGCCTACATTTTTCTGCACAACCTAAATTCATCCATGACATACAGTGACCAAGAATATCTTAAAGTCCAGGATAAACTGGGTTGGGGCAGCGGAAAAATCCAGTTTTACGGTTATTGGAGGGAGGATTCACCCTTGCGCATATTTCCTGAAGGAAAACGTTATCTTGCCTCCTGTTACAAAGGAAACGGCAATTTTTTTGCAGTGTTTTTGAATGATACGGACACCCCCGTGGAGTTGTCGCTGAATGTGGATTTCAAAAAAGCGGAAATCCTACCAGGAACCGTTGGCGTAGAAATATCGAATGGGGAGGTTTATCCTTTTGTCAATGGAATCCAAAATATAAAATTCAGTGAACGAGAGGCAAAGATGATTTTGTTCACGAAAAACAAGTGACATTTGCACAGGTGGGATTTTTCGCCAATCTGCTGTCAGCCGAGCGTATCCGTAAACGGTAATGCTCCCCATGGGACACAAACGGCATGGTCAATATCCATTGCGGAGGTCAGCCCATGGTCTCCTGAATCCAGCCGGAGAGCAGGACGCGCTCGTGGTCGTAGCCAACGGCGAGCTGTCCGCAGGGGACTGGGGGGACAGGCGGGTCAAAGAGGATGCCTGCGGTCGTTTCACCCAGCCGGAGCAAAGTGGCGGGGACGGGGCGCATCTGGGAGCGCATCTGGAATGTCGCCCGCATGACTCCGCCTATTTCGAGTGGAATGGTGAGCCAGTTCACCTGGTTGAGCAGGAGGCCGTGGAGGCGCAATTCGTCCTCATGGCCAACGGTAACGGTATTGGTTTGCAGGTCGGTTCGCATCACAAACCAGGGGCCGCCGCCCAGCCCCAGGCCGCGGCGTTGGCCGACCGTGTAACGGAAGGCCCCGCCATGGCGACCCAGCCGACGTCCCGTCCCATCGACAATCCATCCCTCACAGGCCAGTTCGGGGTGACGGCGGAGCAGGAAGGCCGCGACATCGCCATCGGGGAGGAAGCACAGATCCTGGCTCTCCGCCTGGGATTCGGGCACCAGTCCCAGGGAGAGGCCCAACTGCTTGACATCCGCCTTGAGGAAATCCCCCAGCGGGAAACGGGTACGGGCTAGTTGGTCGTGCGTGAGTTGCGCCAGAAAATAACTCTGGTCTTTGCTGGCATCCTTCCCGCGCAGAAGTTGCGGCAGTTCATTCTGAAATGCGATTCTGGCATAATGCCCCGTGGCCACGCAGTCGCAGCCTTCATGCAGCATGATTTCGGCAAACATGCCCAATTTGACCCGCCGATTGCAGCGCACGCAGGGGGAGGGTGTGCGCCCGCATCGGTATTCGTCCGTGAAATAGGCCAGCACCTCATCCTCAAAGGGAGCGCGCAAATCGACCACCCGATGCTGGATGCCCAGTCGGGCAGCCACGGACGCGGCGCGCTCCACGGTTTCCTCCTGGCCATCAAACAGGAGCATGGTGTAGCCGATGACCTCGTGTCCCTCCCCCAACAGCATGGAGGCCGCCACCGCGCTGTCCACTCCGCCCGATATGCCGATGCCTATGCGCATGGTGCGTTCGCCTATTTTCCGATGCAGAATCGTGAGAAGATGGTGTCCAGCACCATGGCCTGGACCACCGCCCCGGGGCTCACGTCCATGCGGGGCTTCACGAAGCCGTCCACGACCTCCTGGAGGCGGATGGCGTTGCAGAACGACGACACGACGGGAAGGCGGTCGATGCCGCAGACCTCCATTGTCCGTATGGCGACGCGAAGGTCGGGAGACAGGTCACTCATCGCATTTCTCCTGTATGAGCCTAAGGTTTATTGAGACATCAAGGACGCAGAAGGACTTGCAGAGGGAATTACAGATTTGCACAGTATGTCAGAAGACATGCAGTAAAACGATCGAGTTTCTTTTTCAACGTATTACTCAATTCACTTGTTACAGTGTCATTTCGAATCAGGCATGGCTTATTGGCAAGTGTAAAAAAGCCAAGCAGATTCTCCATTTCATCAAAGACAAGATGGGATACTGACAGTTTCTGCCTTGCAAACGACAGGCACTTGAAGCGAATGAAATTCTCGATGTCTGAATTAAGCGGACAGGCAAACGAGCATAGCAATTCCTTCAGGCAATCTTCGGAAAGCATATTTGCAAGTTCAAGTATATTTACCTTTTTGTACGACATCCGTACTTTCTTTCAAGTCGTTTGGCAAATTCCCCTGTGACATGTCCACTCTTCCCATTCTTCAAAACTGGCTGGACAATGAACGGATGTGAGGAAGCCTGTTCAATTGCGTCACAGAATGCCTTGATGTTCTTTTCACCTTGAACGCTGAAATCCGCAAATATACTGGAAGTAGCCATAGTGTGTCTCCTTGTTTTGTCAATGCTCTTTTTTATAAGTGGAAGTCTGGTTCATCATTTACAGATTATCTCAACCACATTCATAATATACCACATTTATCAAGTCCTGGCAAGTCTGCAAGAGGAAGATTCCTCATATTGTCTAGTACTTAATTGAATTAATCTGAATACACATTTTGAAGAGCTTTTTGGTTCAATCAAGCATGCTTCTATGTAAACGAATTAAATCAATTAAGTACTAGGGAATCCTTTTGATAGCGTGAATTATGTCTCTGAGGTTGTCTTGGCTGCTGTCTTGCACCGTTTCTGTAGATTCCTGAATTGAGTATATGTTTCCCATAATTTCCATCTTATCTAATGTAGCCGATGACCTCGTGCCCCTCCCCCAACAGCAGGGAGGCCGTCACCGCGCTGTCCACTCCGCCAGATATGCCGATGCCTATGCGCATGGTGAGTTTGCCTATTTTCCGATGCAGAATCGTGAGAAGATGGTGTCCAGCACGTCAGGTTGTGCATGGGTGCCCGTAATCTGCCCCAGCGCCGCAATGGCGGCACGCACGGGGACGGACGCGAGTTCCCAGGCCTCGCCCGCCAGCCACGGCGCGGCCTCCCGCAACGAGGCTGCGCTCCGCTCCAGCATATCCGCATGGCGGGCGGCGACGGCAAAATCGGACTCCAGTGGAGTCTGCGGCAGCACCGCCTCCTCCATTGCCTGAAGCAGAGTGTCGATGCCGCTGCCAGTCAGGGCGCTGACCAAGACCGCGTCTGCGGGGAGGGTCGGTGTGCCAGCCAGCAGGTCGCCCTTGTTGGCTACCAAAAGCACGGGGCCGCGCCGTGGCCAGCCAGGCCACTCCTGCTCAGCGTAAGGATGTGTCACGTCATAGACCCAAAGGACGAGGGAGGCGTTTTCGGCGGCGCGTCTGGCACGTTCAATGCCAGCCGCCTCCACGGTATCGGCGGAGTCTCCCCGCACACCAGCCGTGTCCATCAGACGGAAGGGGATGCCGCGCAACTGCACATTTTCCTCAATGGTATCCCTGGTCGTGCCAGGGAGGTCGGAGACAATGGCGCGGTCCCGCCCCAGCAGAAGATTCAGCAGGGAGGATTTGCCGACATTGGGCGGCCCCGCAATGGCCAGGGGAACGCCAGAGCGCAGCAGTTCCCCCTCCTGACGGGTGGCGGCGAGCCGTGCCAAATCCGACGCTAGAGACTCGGATTGACGAGCCAGTGCATCGGGCGAACGGAAGTCGAGTTCCTCGTCGGGAAAATCCAGGCGAGACTCGATTTCGGCCAGAAGGTCCTGAAGTTGCTCCTGGGCATTTCGGATGCGCTTGCCCAGTGCGCCGTCCAGCTGTCGGTTGGCGAGCCGCAGGGCTGCTTCACTGCCTGCGGAAATCATGTCGGCGATGGCCTCGGCCTGGGTCAAATCCAGTTTGCCGTTGAGGAAGGCGCGGCGGGTGAATTCGCCAGGGTTTGCCAGGCGCGCTCCGTGGCGGAGCAGCTCCTGGAGGATGGCGCGTGCGCCCACGGCGCCGCCGTGGCAGTGCAGTTCCACGACATCCTCGCCGGTGTAACTGCGGGGACCAGGCATTCGCACGGCCAGGCAGCCCGCGTCCAGCACTCCATGATTGCCGCAAGCCTGCCCCAGAACGAGTTGGCGTGGCGGAAGGTCTTGAATGGCGCGTCCATCCATGGCTTGCCAGCATTGGGCGGCGACATCCTCGCAGCCTTCGCCTGACAGGCGCAGGACGGCGACCGCCCCTCCGACCGCCGTCGCTATTGCGCAGATGCACTCTTCCATGGACGGGTGGTCAGACACGGAACAGGGCCCCAAGTTTTTTGCCCAGGATGGCCGAGGCGGTCAGCATGGAGGCTCCCAGGAACAGCATTGTCCACAGGCCAAGGGCCGAGGCCAGCGCCTGTCCCTGTCCCAGCAGGGAGGCCAGTTCGTAGATGGCCTTTGTGATGGGGAAATAGGCGGCCTTGTGCGCGAGAATGAGGGAGTCCGACACCTCCAGCATGGAGAAACTGAAGGCCAGAATGCCGCCCGCGATGAGGTTGGCCATAATCAGCGGCATGGTGATGCGCCGGAAAATCGTCAGGGGGTCTGCGCCAAGACTGGCCGCGGCCTCCTCGTAACTGGGCGAGGTCTGCTCCAGACCGGCGACCGCCGCGCGAACCACGTATGGGAGGCGTCGCACGGCATACGAGACCACCAGCAGGACAGTGGGGTTCTGGATGGGATCGAAGCAGTGGAAAATCTCGCCCTTTTGCCCTAGCGCCAGATAGCCAAACGCCAAGACCAGCCCTGGTACCGCCAGCGGCAGCATGACCAGCGCGTCCAGCGCCCATCCCAGGCGGCTCTTGCCCCGCACGATGCTCACGGCGGAGAAGATGCCCAGGGCGACGGCGATGAGTACGGCAAAGGAGGAGTAGCGCAGGCTGTTGATGATGCTGGGCACCGTCAGGCTGTGGCCAAGGGCGGCCTCGATGTGCTCGCCGGTCAGTCCTGTGGGGAGGATGCTGGAGTACCAACTGCGTCCCACCGCCAGCCCCAGCACGCCCAGGTGCGGCAGGAGGTTGAACAGGCCAATCCCGCCGAACAGCGCGATGACCGCCGCCTGCGCCCAGCCGTGCAGACGGCGTTGGGCGCTGGCCCGTCCCGCCTTGCTGAGCATCGCATTGCCGCCGCGCCCGAACAGCACTTTGGCAAGGACGTACATCAGCGTGGAGAAGACCATCACCACCGCCACCAGCGCGTATGGCATGGGATTGCGTCCCAGGTCATTCAGTCCCTCGTAGATTTGGATGGCGGTGCATCGTCCGTAGTCGAACATCAGCGGCGTGCCCAATTCGGTGAATGACCAGATGAACACCAGGCTGGCTCCCGCAAAGACCCCTGGCATCACCAGAGGGAGAGTGATGCGGCGAAAACGGTGGAAGCCAGTGCATCCGAAGTCGGTCGCCGCCTCCAGCAACTGGGGATCGACGTTGGCCAGCGCCGCGCTGATGTTCAGGTACATGATGGGAAACAGGTGCATCGCCTCCAGCACCACGACCGCCACGAAGCCGCCGGCGAACCAGTCCGGCCCCTGCCCTGCGGGAAAGCATCCCAGTTTGGCGAGCAGGGCGTTGAATGCGCCGTAGCGCCCGAAGATGCACTGCATTCCCAATGCGCCGACAAAGGGCGCCAGAATCATCGGCAGCAGCAATGCGCCCGTCAGGAGGCGTTTGCCGGCGAAATCGAATCGGTCGGCCAGCCACGCCAGCGGCATGGCTATCAGGATGGTCAGCAGGGTTGTGCAGATGCCAATGCATGCGGAGTTGAGCAGGCCTCCCAGGTAGATGGGGTTGCGGAACACCTCCGCCAGGTAGAACAGGGTGAAATGTCCGTCGTTGTCATGCACGCCGCCCCGCAGGACCTGCCTGACCGGCAGGAAGAAGAACAGCGCGAAGAACACCGCCACGGCAAGCCCCATCAGTCCTTTGAGTATGGTACGACGATTCATGAAGGTGTGCCCTCTATGGCTTCAAATCCTCCGCAATGGCGACCGCCACGGCGTAGTGCTTCTCGTGCGAGATGCTCAGGTGAATGGTGTGAATCCCCCGTTCCGCGGCGGTGACCGCCGCTGTTCCCGACAACTCCACCACAGGGGCTCCCGAGGGAAGATTGGTGATGCGCAATTCCAGCCAGGCGCATTTTTCGCAGAATCCGGTGCCCAAGGCTTTGGCGACGGCTTCCTTGGCGGCCCAGCGTCCTGCAAAATAGGCCAGCCTGGCGTCGCCTGAATGGGGTGCGGAGGATTGTTCATCTGGCGTGAACACGTGGGCGAGAAATGCGTCAGCATACCTCTCGATGGATTGCCGAAGCCGTGCGATTTCCACAATGTCCGTGCCTACTCCGCGAATCATCGGTTATCTCTCCTCGCGGTTGGCCACCCACGCCTTGGCCTTCTCCTGGTAGGCGGCGGTCTTGGCGGGGTCGGTCATCTCCCGCAGGTATTTCTCGAACAGCCCGAAGAACACGTTGTAGAAGATGTTGAGGCAGTTCATCCGTTCCTCGAAGACGGAGATGGGGTCCATCGCCTCCCCTTCGGGCAATTTGAGTCCGCGGAAAGCGAAATGGTCGGCGTCCAGCGTGCATGACCACTCCTGGTTCTGGTCACGCGCCAGGATGAACTTGGCGGACTTGAGTTTTTTGCCCACGGTCAGCGCAGCCTTGGCCTCCGCGCTGATGGTCGGCACGCCTTTGCGGATGACGCTCTCGAAAGCCCCTGCGCCCTGCGACACCAGGGAGAGCGGGCCGTCAATCATCATGGCGAACTCGCCCAGGCGACTTTGGGGGAGCATTCCGCCACGTGCCTCCTGGTAGAACCAGAGCCAGGTCAGGAAATTCTGCCCCAGCGTCCCCGCCAGTTCCGGGTCCTGGTTCTCGATGGTCGGGGAGATGCATGGACAGGAGACGGCGGACGGGTCAACGCCGAACAGCTCCGCAGCCGCGTACTCTGGCGTCAGCGGGATGGGTTCCACCCCGCTGGCCTTCTTGAACATCTCGATGAAAATCTCCAGTGGCCGTTCGGACACGGCGCTTGTGTAGAGCAGGCTTTCAGCCAAATCGATGACCGCGTATGTCCCGCCGAACTGCACTGGCATCTGGGGAAGCAGATGCTCACGCGCCTCCTCCTTGATGGCCTTGCGCTCCTTTTTGCTGATGCGGTCGGCGCCGGTTTCGGCGAGCCGTGCGTACTCCTCCATTTTGCAGGTGGCGTTCAGCAGGGAGGCGGGGATTCGGCGCTCCGCCTGGCGTAGGCAGAAATGGTAATATCCGCCGAAGCGGATGCTCTCCTCGGTGATGTTGATGTCCAGCAGATGGCGGGCCGTCACCCATCCCCACTGCGGCTCATCGACCACTTCCTCCAATGGACGGGCGGCTGCGACCGCCAGACGCGCCGGCAAATCCTGCGGCACATGCTCTGGCAGACGGCAGACGCGGAAGGTGATATTTCCCTGGTCAAATGGCATGATAGATCTCCTGTCGGTTAGTCCAATGGCGAGGTACTGGCAATGTACTCCCGCCTGCCCCATAACTTAACCCCATTTCCGCTTTTTTGCCACTTGCCAACTTGCATTTTGCCGACAATGCCCATTCTGCCGAAGACGCATTGGCTGTTCAGTACTCCTCTTGCTTTGAGATGTTAAAACAAGTCCGCTTCTGGAGTGTGCCGTGTCAGCGGAGAGAGCGCAGCTTGCCCGCGCGGCCAGGCCCCGCGGATTGAAGTGGCCTGGCTGGATACGGAATATTATTGTGCGCCTCGAATGCGGTAGAAATGGTTGACTAGCATGTCGTCAGGGATATCGGCGCCGTGTCCGCCAGTCTCGGCGTCAACCTGGTGATTGCCGTGGTCGGGGGCGAAGATGATGGCGCGATTGTATTTGCTCCAATGGGTATCGACCGCCTTGACCAGTTTCTCGAAGCGCTCCACGGCAAGATGGAGTTGCTCCAGGGACTCTGGGGCCCAGGGGCCTTTCAGGTGTGACATGTGGTCATAGTCCATCATATAGGAGACAATGAAATCATAGTCGGAATCAGCCAGTATTCGCTGGGTCATCTGGAAAATCTGTTCGTCCGTGCGGAAAGAGAAATAATCGACATTGCGCTTGCGGAAGATGGTGTCGATGCTGCATTCATTGATGGACAGGATGGCGACATTTTTCCCCGCCTCCGCCAACACGTCGAAGAGGGTTTCCACGGTAAGCAGCGGTTTCTCGTATTTCTGGATGCCATGCACCTGCGGGGAGGCCCCGCTGAAGATGGTTCCGAAGCAGACCGGAGTCACGCTGGGCATCATGGTGACGGAGGGGATTTTGAAGCCAGCGACATCCTGAACACTCTGAAGCCACTCGGGATAGCGCTGCGCCTGGACGTCGCCCACCGCATCGGGACAGAACACCAGGACTTTCTGCGCCCGTCCTTCGCCCCCCATCAGACGATATGCCTGGTCAACGACCTCGGCGATGGCCACACCGCCGCATTGCGCGGGTTTGCGTATGCCGAACATCTCGCAGACCGTCGGGGTCAAATCACCTGTCACGTGCGGAACCTGGTATTTGTCCTTGAAATGCTGGAATTCCTGTGCGCTGATTTCAGAAGGCGTCATGGCAAGGGGAGGGTGGAAATGGGGGTGATGTCACCAGGGGAAGGGCATGAGCAGAGGAAGTTCATGCAGTCGTGGAGGAGAGTCCATCAGGGAGTAGGCCAGAATGGCCAGTTCGGAGACGGCGGGGTTGCCAGGCGGAATGATTCGCTCGTGACAAAAGTCCAGGATTTGGACGGTGCAGGAGGAGTCTTGCCCATCCAGGGTAAAGTCGACGTCGGCGAAACCCGGTTAGCCAGTGAGCCGAAGCCGGATCTAA
>JAFRLP010000596.1 GCA_017431185.1 Victivallales bacterium
GAGCATGGTACTCCGGTTCCCAGACGCCACGTGCCATTCCGTCGCACATCGCCTCGACAATACCTGCGCCATTCCAGCCGATGGGTACGCCTTTCGCAAGGGGCACGTCGCGGTAGCACGTGAAGCCACTCGCCTCGATGGACTCGAAATCGGGGTTTCCGATGCAAGTGTAGGCGGTGAAGACCGGCGGCAGTCCGTCCCGTCCCTGGTGGGACGCAAGGACGGCCTGAAGTCGAGCAAGGTCTTCCACCGTCTCCAGGCGGCAATCAAGTCCGGCGACGCATCCGTGCCGTGCCAGGGCGGCGCGGTAGTCAGGAAGCAGGGAGGAGTCGGGGACAACTTCGCAGGCCCCCCAGTCGTCGCTTTCGAATACGACAATGGGGCAGCCGCACAGCGCGGGTTCAAAACGGCGTCCATAGATTGACTGTTTTGCTCGCATCATCCATTCTCCTCTGGATTGAGCCGAAGACTCTCCAAAAGGAGCATTTCACCGATGGCGGACTTGACCTGCCCGATACACTCCTCCTCGGTTAGCCCTCCTGCGAAGAAACGCTCAAGGGTGGGATAGACTCGCAGGTAGATGGCGCCACGCATCTCCTCGGAAAGATAGGTCTCCACCGCGTTCTCCAGAAGGGGGGCGACGGTGGCGTGGAGCGGCGGCGCCTTGGCTTTGAGGTCACGGCGGAAGACCCCCGCATGGCACGGGATGCCATAGGCCTCATCGACTATCAGACGCTGAACAGCCTCGGAGCGCAGATGCGAGGCGAAGAGCCAGGCCTCTGCGGGGTGGGGACATTTGGCGTTGATGCCGACGCGGATGGTCTCGACAAGATAACGTCCCTGGCAGGGTAGCGGGGCAAGTTCGTAGCAGCCAGGCAATCGGTTCAGGTTCGGCGCGTAGTAGCCGACGAGGAGCGAGAAGCGCCCCGCATTCGCCTCCTCCAGCACGGCGTGCGGCGCAAAGTTGTTCCATGAGGTGCGCCACTTGTTGTATTGCCTCAGAATATGCAGGAGCAGCGCCAGTTGGCGTTCCCAGGCCAACCCCTGTATGCCACGCCGCAGGTCCCCGACGAAGAAATGGAAGAGCGAGGAAAAGCCCAGGAGCGTTGCGGAGTGCCGTCCCTCGGACTCAAGACGCTGGTTCAGGGCGTGGAATTCCTCCCAGGTCTCCGGCGGGCGCAGGACATCCGCTCTGCGATAGTACAGCACCGGCATGGTGAGCATGAGCGGGACGGTGCATTCATCCTGGAACTTCAAGCAGCAGCGTCCGAAAGCACGGAAATATCGGGTAAGGTTCAGGAAACGCCCCTCTCTTATGAGCGGCAGAAGCGCGGCATGGCTCCCCTGCACCAAGTCATGGTCGGCGTCGCGGAGGAAATCAAGGGAGTCGGTTTTGTCGAGCATGATGCGAATCCAAGGGTATTTCTGCTGAAAATCGCCGATGATGCGAGTCATCTGCGTGGGAAGGAGGACGGAACTGGAATCGACCAGGTAGCGTAGAGTCACCTTCCGTGTGCGAAAGAGTTCGCCGACGGCGCTCCAGGAGTTTTCCGCACGTCCAAGCGCACGGAGTCCAGGCTGACTGATGCGTGTGCCGCCCCGTCCGGGAGCCGACAAGACGACCCCCGCATCCGCAAGGAGCTTCACTGCCTTCCCGATGGTCAGCGGGGTTGTGCCGTAGGTGCGCGCCAGTTCGGAAATGGGCGGCAGGCGTCCGTCCTGGAATTGTCCCGCCAGGATTTTCGCCTGGAGGTCGTCGTGGATTTCCTGGTATTTGGAGGGTTTGGACATTAGGTGAAACGCGTCAGGAGAGGAAATGGGTCTGAAGATGCTCGCGCATGGCCTTGAAACTACAGTGGGATGAGCGGGGTTGGAAGAGGAGTCGTCCGGTATCAAGATAAAACTGGGCGGTGCGACGGTTGAGCCTGCCGTCCGCAGCGATGAACTGCCCCAGAAAACCGAGGTTCGCGTGAATGCCCGAATGCGGGCTTCCAAGGTTCCTCAACCACTCTTCCGGAAAAAAGCACAGGAAGCGCGGTTCCGACAGAAGCCAGGAAAAGGTGTATAGCGTGTCATATTGCGGATATGCCTTTGCCGCCGCCTCCAGGAGTTCCACGAGCTGCACAGCAAAGCCATGCGCGTCATTCAGGAAGGAACGCGGGCGCACACCGTTCCACAGATGAATGATGCACCAGGATGGCGGAAGTTCCGGATGCGGCTCCTGCCAGCGCACGCTACGTCCCTGTGCGAACAACGGGTTCCAGGCATACGCGCCCGCAAAATTGCGTGAGGCAAACTCCGATAGGATTGGACGAAAGCGGGTCACGGCCGCGTCAAAGTTCATGTCGCACGCGGACAGGAACTCCTCCACAACGGACGGGAATTCCGAAAGTTCACAGGCGGCGTCGCGAAGCCACCACGAAAGAAGCGTGTGCCTCCGCAGAATTTCGGAGAACGTCTTCTCCAGATGGTCTGCACGGTAGCGACGCGCCATCGCCGCCGTGAAATCGTAGAATTCGCGGCATATCGGAAGGTACTCTTCCGAAGAGGATGGCGGATAGTGGAGACTGTCGCTGGGCATGACCGTGAAAACAAAAGGGGGGATGGATGAAATAAACTATCTCATTTTGCTTTATAATATATGTTATCTGTTTTGGCATGTCAAGCGGCTATAAAAAAAAGACTGGTATTTATTCAGCCCCCTAGACAGAGACAATTGCCAAACCGACGCCCAATCGTACAGGTTTGAGAAAAAAAAAACGCAGATTGTCCGAATCCTATTTGCAAAGAGAAAAAGTGTACAATATATTATAACACATCGAACACATAACCGACTGGTCGCCCAACCAGTCAAGGAGCACGAACCGAAATGCCAATATACGAGAACCGTCAGAATTCGGAGAATCGGGTGAGTTTGTCTTCAGAGCAACTTGCCGGACTGTCATCAGGGGAAAAGGCCATTGCCTCGCTTGTGGACGCAGTGTCGGCCAAGTTATCCGGCCAGCCGGGCGCCGTTCTTCGGCTGGATGGCTGGTATGGCGTGGACTACGGACGGATTGCCGCGCAATTAGCGGAGGCGGTGCAAAAGCGTCGGGGAAGGCAGGCGGTCGTTTATCCGACCGCCACCCTGTTCAAGCCGGCAGATGCGCTGGCGCGCCAGAAGCACCCTTGGATAACGGACGAGCCTGCGTTCGGAAAAGTGAACACCTGCGAAACCCTGGCGGACTACACTACCGCCGAGGGAATTGCCGATATGGACTCCAAACTCAAGGCGGCAGTCGCCGCAGGACAGGTCGCGGTGCTGGCTGGCCCTGGCGCCGCCCTGGCAGGCGGCTCTTTGCCAGGCGTATTGGCGTACCTTGACCATACGGCCGACCCGATGCTATGGAAAATGTGGACTGGGACCCTGGTGCCGTTTGGCTGCATCACCCCTAGGTCAGACTATGGCTGGAAAGAGTACTACTACTGCGATTTCTATGTCCTGCAACGCCACAAGGAGGAGATCATCGACGATTGCCGCTTCTGGTGCGAGGCCATCCACGCCGACCATATAAAACTGCTGTCCAAAGACATCTACGACGAGACTCTTGCCCAACTCGCGGCACAACCTCTCAAGCAGATACGGACTTATTCACCAGGGCCGTGGGGTGCCTACCGCTATCGCGACCTCTGGGACATCCCAGGCCTGCGGAACAACGCCTGGAATCGGCTGGCTGGAGCCGATCTGGCGCTGCTGGTGCAGTTGTCAGACGATTTCGCCGTCGATATGCCCATCGTAAACCTGCTCAAGCACCACGGGGCCGAACTCGTCGGCGCATTCTCCCATACACACTATCCGGGCCTCATCCCCGTGGAAATCTGGCTGGACGACGGTTACTTCCCCACCCCGCAGCCAGCAGAGCGTACCAGCATGCCCATCCACAACCATCCAGGCACCGAGTACGTCAAGAGGCACTTCAACGAGCCATTGGGACGCTACGAGACCTACTACATCGTGGAGGCCTACCAGGGGGCCAACACCCACATGGGTTTCCGCGAGGACGCCTGCCTGGAGGAATGGGAACGGCTATGCCGGGAGTCCTGGGCGGAGCAGAAGCCCATTCCCAATTGGCAGGAGTACATCGCCAACTGGGAGACCTGCGTAGGTGATCTATTCCTCATTCCCGAGGGCACCACGCATGGCCATGGCGGGAACCAGATGGTTCTGGAGATGGACACCTGCGGCAATGCCGCTGGCGGAGAATATTCCTTCTTCGGCTACGACTTCATGCGTCCCACCTGGGATGACAACAAGGGAACAATGACTGGTTCGCCCATGAAGATGCATCTGGACCGCTATTTCAGCATTGACAAAGGATGTCGTGCTTCCTACGTGCGTGACCACCTGCGTCCACGTCCCAAAGTGGTGAGTTGGAACCGTGAATTCAGTGTGGAGCGCTTCGACACCCTGCCGCAGATGCCCTTCCACATCGAGCGGATACACTTCACGGGACATGCCGAGTACACCACCCAGGGGAAATTCCTCCAGGCGGTAACCTTAACGGTCGGTCGCCAAGCCACTATCCGTTCCAAGGCGCATCCCGAACGCCAGACGGTCATCGACCTCCTTCAATGCGCCTTGATACCCGCCGCCTTCGGCGAGTACGATATCTTCACAGAAGAGGGCTGTCCAGCCACAGTGGTGCTCTGGCAACTCAAACAGGGAGAGTAAACCATGCAAAGCCAAACCAAAGGACATCATTTCACACACTTTCTCGTGATGCTTGTGTTCCTGTTGCTGGCGAAGCTGGCCCAAGGTTTGGAACTCACTGCACAGGCCTCCGTCTGCGCGCATGGATTACGCGGCAAAGTTGACCAGATTGCGGTGGAGGAGCTGCTCTCCCATCTGGAGCGGATTTTCGGTCGGCGTCCCGACGTCGTTTCGGACGGCAATGCCAATGCGCCAGGCGCGACCATCGTACTGCAAAGCGAGGCGACGCTCTCGCCGGAGGAGTGGCGCATTCTCGCCACTGAAAGCCAACTGCTGATTGCGGGCGGTTTTCCACGCGGACTGTATTATGGCGTTTGCGAATTTCTGGAACGCTTTGCGGGCGTGCGCCATTTCACGAAGAACGATTGCCTGATTCCCCAGAGGGAAAGCTTCACGATTCCCCAGGGGCAAGTGTATCGCCGCAAACCCGCCTTTCCGCTACAGCGCAAAATCGTCACCGACGTCGAATACGGCCAGGACAATGACCATTTCTATGCCTTCAACAAGGCAACCTGCACCACCGACAGCGATTTTCCTGACGACCTGCACACCAGCCCCAGCGTTGGAGGAGGCTGCCATACCTTCCACATCTACACCCGCCTGATTCCCCAGGACCGCCCTGACATGTTGCCCGTGAATGCCGAGGGGAAGCCTGTTCGAGCCACCTCTGGCATGGGGCCTGGACAGATTTGCTTCACAAATCGGGATTTCAGGGAATTGGTCAAACGCGAGGTTGGCAAACAAATCGCCGAACGACATGCACTAATCCAAAAGTTGGGCGTGGCACCATCCAGTGTCCTTGGCTGGTACAATCTCTCCCAGAACGACAACGACAGCTATTGCCGATGCGAAGGGTGCAAGGCGCTTGTCTCACAATACGGCACAGTCTCCGGCGCCCTGCTGGATTTTGTCAATGACATAGCCTCCACCTATCCTGACATGCTGTTCGAGACATTTGCCTACATGGGAACCGAAGAGCCTCCCCACGGCATACGTCCCCGCGAAAACGTCATGATGCAGTTTGCCCAGATAGGCAGGTCTGGCGTCTGGTACGACTCCCTGCGTCCGCTCTCCCATCCAGCCAATGCCACCCCGCTGCGCATTCTGGACTCCTGGAATGGCATTGCTGGAAAGCGTTCCATCTGGGCCTACCACCGCCTGTACGAGATGAGCGAGGCCTTCGCCTGGCCTCAGTGCATGTATTGGTATATCTCCGAAAACATGCGACGCTATCGAGACTACGGGGCACAGCGTGTCTTTGTGGAAGCCGAGTACTGTCGAGGCGGCATTTACGCTCCGCGAGCCCTCCATGACCTGCACAACTACCTCACCGTCAAACTCATGGATAACCCAGATGCGGACGGAGAGGCGCTCGCCAACGAGTTCCTTGCCGGAGTCTATGGGCCAGCAGCGCCCGCCATCCACGACTACGCGCTTTATCTCAGGAAGCGTCTTGACGGCATCGAAGGCTCCATTCCAGCCAAACCGCTCTGGTCCAGAAAACTGCTGGACAGGGAGTTCTTCCAGAATGTCTGGCATTGCCTGGACGGGGCGGAGAAACTTGCCGCAGGGGACTCCTCCCTGCTGAACCACATTGCGGTGGAGCGCATTCCTGTCGATTTTGCGGCATTGCATATTTGGGATGAAAGCATAGAGGCCTGCGCGGGGATGAAGCGCGAGGAGGTTGGCGCACGGCTGTCCCGCTGCGTCAAACTGGCCTGGGAGCGTTTTCGCCCGCACCCTTCCTCCAACTATTATGACCAGATTGGACGGCAGCATCTCCAGAAGACCCTGGCGTTCATTGAGACTTTGCAGAAATCAATAGCCGTTCCTTCAGGGCTGGCCAATCGGAAACTGGTGCAGATGCCGGTCGCCTCCCGCTATCCAGGCGAGGCGATTGAAGACGCCGACGCGACGCTTGGCAGGGCATTGAAACTGGGGGACATGCCAGGCAAAACCTACAACCATGACCTGAAGCCAATGGAGTTCGGCATCTACGACCAACAGCAGAAGAGAGTGATCATTCGCCGAGAACTCAAACCAGAGGAGGTGCCTCAGGACGGCCAATACCACCTTTTTCTTGTCGGCACCTACACCTTGCCAAAGGAGCCTCCGCTCATCCAGGCCTGGGGACAGGCCTCCTGGAAATTGCCCCTCACCAGAATGGTCAATGACCTGTGGCGAGAAGAACGGATTGGAAAAAGTTACGAGGTCTATGTCTCGGCAAAACTCATCGGTCCCGCTTACGTGAAGGGTTCCCAGGACGAAAATGCCGTCTATGTCGATAGAATGATTTTTGCAGAGGAGTAGGCAATGAACGACCTTCTGAACATGTTTGCCATGACCGAGCGGGAGTCCTGCCAGGCCCCCGAGGACAACGGCCTGGTCAACGGGCGGATAGCCGTCAACTCATGGCTGCCAGACGTGGCGGAGATACGCGGTCTCTTTGCCCCTCCGCTGTTCAGCAACAACTTCCGTCTGGCCATGCGGGTCAATGACCGACAGATTGCGACGGCCCACTACGAGTGGCGTCCGGACCGCCTGACCCGCATCGGTTCGCAGAGTGGCCTGCATGTCCACACCGAATTGACGCCGTTGAGCCAGACATCCGCCATGCTGCTGCGAACAGAAGTCACCAATCTAGCCCGTAAATCAACGACCTTTCATCTTCAACACGAGGTCTATGGCGGGGTCAATCAACAGGAGCATTGGCGGTTTGGTCATCCCACAGCCAACTGCCACGCTGACAAGGAGTGGGACGGCAAAACACTTTATCTGCGCAACGCCCAAGGAGAGATACAGGTATCATCCTCATTGCCCCTGACTGCCTACAGACCAGTGAGGACAGGGGTGCTCAATTCCCGTGAAATCATCCTGAAACCTGGGGAGCACCTAGCCTTCTGGACTTTTTTGTCTCTGGGAAAAGTCGGTGAACACGACCAATTACGGAAAGAGTCGCTGAAGCATCCCGAAGAACAGGTTGGCCAAACCCACGTCTGGTGGCAGTCGAGGGTGAAATGGCTTTTTGCCCAAATGCCAAGCCTGGCGTCGGACAACCGACAACTCGTGGCCTATTATCGGCGCAGCCTGCTGCACCTGCTGATGAACGAGTGGAATGTGCCTGGTTTCCTGTTGCATCCGCACTATGGGACTGGCAGCATATCGGGAGACACCATCTGCAGCTACATGTGGAACTACGGCGGTCCCTACCGACTCTGGAGCATGCTTTCGCCCCAATCCGCCAGGGAACATCTTCTGCATCTGCTTGGTCTCGATTTGGCCAATTGCTACGCCTTCCACGCCGATGACGGCACCGCATTCGGTCCCTATTACCCCATCAACCACGAAAAGGTCATTTTCCTGGCGTACTACTACGTGCTCCAGACTGGCGACAGCGGAATCCTGCGCAAGAAAATCCAGGGCAAAAGCGTCATTGAGCACTTGGTTGAACACGCGCTGGCGCACGACAATCCTGCAAAAAAGGTCGGATTGGTCAATTATGGACCCGCCAATGACCACCTGGAACTGCGCAGTCCGACCTTCAACGAAGACCCGACCATGCGTTACAACGGGGTAATGCCAGACCTGAACCTGCGCCGATGCCCTCTGATGCACCTGGTGGCCATTCTCTGCCGCCTGGCGGGGCATCGTCCGACAGTTGACTTGGAGAAACGCGCAGAGACCCTCAAACGGCTCATTCACCGCAAACTCTTCTCTTCAGAAGAGGATTGGTTCCAATGCCTGAACACCGAGGGGCCGCCCGTGTTCCGCTATACCATCCAGATGTTCAAAGCGCTCGGCTGGGGAGACTGGGCCTTGGAACCAGAGGCCGAACAGGCGCTGCTAAAGCACTTGATGGCCGATGGCGAATTTCTGGGGCCGTTTGGCATGCACTCCCTCTCACGCAAAGACCCCGCCTATTACGAGGGCGATGTCGATAACGGCGGTCCTGGCGCGTGCGTCTCCTTCGCGGCCGCAGTCATCGAACGCCTGTACCGCGATGGGTACGCCGAGCAGGCTGCAAACATTCTGCAACGGCTTCTGTGGATGGGAGACGCATTGCCCTACTGGGGTGACTCCCAACGAGCCGACGTGAAGGACTACCGTCGCATTTCGCACCTGCAATGCGACATCGAGGGGGCAGTTCCAGCCCAGGCCATCATCTTCGGAATGTTTGGAATAGACGTGCGCCCTGACTTTTCCATCACCATCTCCCCGCACCTCTTCCCCGACACGCGAAAAATGGCCTTGCGCAACATTCGGCTGGCTGGACGGACTTTCGACATCCTCTGCACACCATCCGGCTTTTCCGTGAAGCACACCGGCAAAGAACAACACTTTGCCCACGGAGAGACCTGCACCCTGACATCAACGATTTAGTCTTTTGCCTTTTCACCTTCCCAAACCAGGAGAAACATCATGAAGAACAAAGGTTTTACGCTCATTGAATTGCTCGTCGTCATCGCCATAATCGCCATTCTGGCGGCGATGTTGCTGCCTGCATTAAGCAAGGCGCGCGAGAAGGCGCGCAGCATCAGTTGCGCCAGCAATCTCAAGCAGGTGGGATTGGGCTGGACGATGTACGCAGGCGACAACGAGGACTACGTGGTGCCCATGGTTGTCCGTGATTATGATAACAAATACGGCGTTGGGTTAATCATGGCTGTCAACGATGAACTTGGCCTCGGTTATCGCAAAATGGACAGTCCGCAGTACAATTTCACCACCGCCGAAGGAAACTACATCTATGTCTCCAAGATGATGCTCTGCCCCAGCGCATCCAAGCATCAGTACAACGCATCGTATGGCACACCTTCGTGGATCATGCTCGACTACACTTATAACGGCTGGTTCGGAATGTCACAAGGCGCGTATGACTGGTATTGCGCAGGAACAGGCGGACATGAAGTCCACAAACTCACCGAAATCCAGAAGAACGCTTCCCAGGCGCTGGTCTTCTGGGACGGCTGGAGACACCGCCAGGCCAACGGCCAAACCAGCAACGCTGACTCCAACGCCTGTGACTCCACCCAGGACACTAAAGCCTATGCGTCACATGGCAATGGACTCAACCAACTCTTCACCGACGGGCACGTCGAGCATAACCCGTTCTTCTACGTCAACCACACGGGACGCGGCGAACTCTTCAATGTCTGGGATGCCTCCAGCGTATCCCAGGCTCGCTAATGAGAACGCGCAGGCCGTGCGGCGCACAGCCATAGCCCCAGGCGCATATCAGGGCTTGCGATGTCGCGGGGCCGTGCGCCTGGGGCTCTTCGCAACGGGGGCAGCAGGATTGTCGCCTTGCACACGGTTGGGCATCACGGTCAGAAGCCGCGCCTGCTGGCCAGCCTCGCAATAGCCGCGAATACGGATGCCCCGAGGGACGTAGAAGGCATCCCCGCTCTGGAGATGTACACTGGGTTCCTCCCCCACATCCAGCACGATTTCACCTGATATGACATAACCTGCGAAATCGTGCTCCAAGGTCTCGAATTCAGGCAGTTTCGCGCCTGGAATATACACCTCGTCCATCATATCCAAATGGATATTGGGTCGGCGCGGGAAAATAAACGTATATTCACGGTCGTGGTCGGCGGCCATTTGCATCTTGCTCTTGCGAAAGACGTATTTTGAGTCATTGTCCTTGCTGTCGCTGAAAAACTCGGAGAAGTTTGTTCCCAGGGCGACCAGCACTTTGCGCAGCATTGCCAAAGTCGGAGACACCAGGTCTTTCTCAATGGACGACAGATAGCTGACCGACACTCCGGACATCTGCGAAAGTTGACGCAATGAGTAATTTCCACGCAAGCGCAGGTTGCGGATGCGCGCACCGATATTCACATTCGTCTGCTGTTTATCCTGTTGCATAAGATTCAATCTCCAAATACGGTTGCAAAGCGGTCGCAGAGTTTGCGAGCAGAGCAGCCGTGGGCAATGAGTTTGACCTCGCTTTGGATGCTTTTCAGGCGGGGAGCCTGACGAAGCAAACGGACAATCCTGCTCCAGTCCACACACCCCTCACCAGGCGGCAGGTGCTGGTCAGCAAAACCGTTGTTGTCGTGGAGATGGCAGTTCACCACATGGGGGAGCATCTTCTCCAGTGCCTGGTCCTCCCACTCCACCTCCATCCCGCGCGCCCCCCAGCGTTCCCTCGCCCCGCCACCTTCGGCGGATTTGGCGTGGGAGGAGAGGATGTTGGCGTGTCCGGAGTCGAAGCAAAAGCCCAGGGTCTCCGTCGGGAATTCCCGCTTGAAGGCCAGCAGGCTGTCGGGACGGGAGATGACGTTCCAGCTGTTCTCGATGCACAGGGTGACGCCGCAGCGTTCAGCCTCTGGCAGAAGCGCCTCCAGATTACGGCAGGCATTGCTGAACAGCTTTTCCAAGGGAATCTCCGCCGCCAATGCGTCATTGCCGATATGAAAAGTCATCGTGTCCACGCCCAGTTCAGCGGCAATGTTCAGTTGCAGTCTGCTTAGCAGGATGCGGTGCTCCTGCATCGGGTCACCATAGAGCATCAAATCGTATGGCAGTCCAAACAACGCATGGGAATCCACCAGATCCAACCCTGCCCGGGACAATTCGTTCGGCAGGGTTTTCAGCAGGGAAGCGTCCTGAAGAATCTCCGCGACCAGAAACTTGTTGAGCACCAGATGCCTGACTCCGGCAGACGCCAATTCGGCCAGAATGAAAGGACGCAGTTTCGGAGTGATCTCCCTGAACTCCAGAAAATAGGTGAAAGGCGCTGGAAACATGACTGAAACAGGAATTGCTACAGAAAACGCTTGAGAAAATCAATGACGGAAGTCAGGTAGGCAGTCTGGATATCCGGAGACTCATGGGGAATGAGGTGCCCGCACCCTGGAATGGTCACGATTTTGGCGCGGGGAAAGACCCGCCCGTAAAAGGGAATGTTGTACTGCCAATCCACCACACTGTCCTGGTCTCCAGTCAAAATCAGCGCGGAACCATTCCAGGTGGAAGGCGTTCCCTCCATGTACTGCACCCACTTGCGCAGGGCCTGCACCCAATGCGTAGGCAGGTTTTCCGGCTGCAACGGGTCGGATTTCATGAAATTCACCTGGTCTGGAACCGACACCTTGACATTTCGGGAAATCTTCACTTTGTCGATCAGCCAGCCAAAGAGGTTCATTCCCGTGACAGAGGCTTTCCAATGGGCGCTGCGCAACAGCGGAGCCACCAGAATGACGGCTGACACGGGACAGGGGCTTGTTCCATGCAGAAGCACATCCGCCTCGATGCCAGCCCCTGTCGAGTGCCCCATCAGAAACAGCCGCTGTTCAGGCTGCCACGCATGGGCGAAGCGTATTCCTGTGCGCACAGCCTCGCAATACTCGGCAAAGTCCCCGATGTCGGCGCGTGTCCCGTCGGAAAAGCCGTGCCCAGGCAAGTCCAGCAGCACGACATTGAATCCCAAGGCGAGCAGCGCGGGGGTGGTGGTTCGCCAGGTCGAGCTGTTATCCAGATATCCATGGACCAGCAGAATGGTCGCCTGGCTTTGCTCGGGCTGATAGGTCTGAACCACCAGATTGCCGGACGCGCCGGCGACCGCCCCCAGCCGATGAATCATCTCCGGCATGTTCATGCCATACGCCTTGCGGTACTGTTCTGCAACATTTTCCGGCACGCCGCCTTCAAAATATGGGCGCATATTCTCCTGCACCGCTTGACAGGCCGTGGTTTGCAGGCTATTTTTCTCTGTGGCAGCCTTGACGACTGGCAACAGTCCCAGCAGGACCACTGCGATTCTTCTCAATTCTAACAGGAGTTCCTTCATTGATGTTAACGATGAAAAGCGATGCGCCTGACACGATTCCAGCCGTGCTCAAGGTGCTGCAAAATGACGGCGTGGTGGCCATTCCCACGGAAACCGTTTACGGACTGGCCTGCCGCTGGGACTCCCAGCCGGCCAGAGAATTGATTTACCGCCTGAAACGCCGTCCGGCCAACAAGCTGCTTCAGATGCTGGCCGACTCGGTGGAAATGGCTGTACGGGCAGGACTTCGGCCAGACCCGCGCCTGGCAAGAATCGCCAGGCGATTCTGGCCAGGCGCACTCACCCTGGTCGCCCCAGCCACCAACGGGAACACCATCGGCCTCCGCATTCCCGCGCACCCATTCACACTGGAGCTGCTGGGTCAACTGATGTTTCCTCTGGCCTGCACCAGCGCCAATCTCTCGGGCCATCCGGCAGGTCTCACCGCAGAACAGGCCATCGCTGAATTGGACGGCGAACCGCACGCACTGGTGGACGGCGGCCCCGTCCCCCCGTCAGGCGGCCTCCCCTCCACTGTCGCAGCCCTTACACCAGAAGGCATACACA
>JAFRLP010000002.1 GCA_017431185.1 Victivallales bacterium
GGCAAGGGAAGGAGTACGAGGTGCTTGTGCTGGGCAACGGCAGGTTCGTGCTGGACGGGCGCGAGTACACCTCGCTCTCGGCGGTGGCGAAGGTCATCACGGGCAAGAAATGGAACGGACGCCTCTTCTTCGGTGTGAAATCAAGCCAATAGGAGGACAAATGGCTGAAAACAAGGTGAAACGGTGCGCCATATACACGCGCAAGTCGGTCGAGGACGGCCTCGACATGGAGTTCAACTCGCTGGACGCCCAGCGGGAGGCGGCGGAGAACTACATCGCCAGCCAGAAGAGCAACGGCTGGCGGCTCCTTCCCGACCGCTACGACGACGGGGGCTTCTCGGGCGGCAACACCAACCGCCCCGCGCTGAAGCGTCTTCTCGCCGACTGCGAGGCGGGGAAAATCGACATCATCGTGGTCTACAAGATCGACCGACTCTCCCGCAGCATCTGCGATTTCGCGGAGCTCTCGAATCGGTTCGACAAGTGGAACGTGGCTTTCGTCAGCGTCACACAGGAGATAAACACCCACACGTCCGCAGGGCGGATGATGCTGAATATCCTCGTGACGTTCGCGCAGTTCGAGAGGGAGGTCATCACGGAGCGCGTGCGCGACAAGATGGCCGCGTCGCGCAGGAAAGGCAAGTGGGTGGGAGGAACCGTGCCCTACGGCTACCGCGTGGAGAAGCGTCGGCTCTTCCCCAACGAGGAAGAGGCGGCGGTCGTCAACCGCATCTTCAGGCGTTACCTGGAGGTGCAGTCGCCCAAGCTCATCGCGATGGAGCTGAACAAGGAGGGCGTCTTCAACCACAACGGGCGCAAGTGGGACACGCAGTCCATCCACCGCATCCTCACTAACCACCACTACGTCGGAGAGGTGGAGTACCAGGGCGCGGTTTACAAGGGGGAGCATGAAGGTATCGTGCCCAGAGACCTCTGGGACCGCTGCCGCGAAATCATGTCGGGCGATGCGCCGAAGCCCGACCGCTCGCGAAACACCAGCGATCCAGCCCTGCTGCAGGGCGTCCTGCGCTGCGGTCACTGCCAGAGCATGATGACGCCCGCCCGAGTGAAAAGGCGCTGGCGGTACTACCTCTACTACACCTGCCAGCACAGTTCACGGCATCCCGACTGCGGATGCCCAGTGCGCCACCTGCCAGCCGCCGAGGTGGAGGAGCAGGTCCTTGCGCAGCTGGGGAAGACACTGGCCTCGCCCGAGATCGTGGCGGGCGTGTCAAGGCAGACAGGCGTCCCTGGGCGCGAACTGCTCGGACACTTCTCCGACGGCTTCTGGCAGTCGGCCTCGCCAGGCGAGCGTCAGCGGCTGGTGCGGCTTCTCCTGGAGTCCGTCACCATAATGCCCGACTGCCTTAAACTGGAGCTGCGGACGGCTGGGCTGAAGTCCGTAGCCGAGGCATACGCAAACGAACAGAAGAAGGAGGCATGATGGACACCATCACCACAAGGATTCTGGAGAACGGCAACCTGGAGATAACCATCCCCATCGCACTGCGTAGCCTGCGCGGAAGGAAGCGCGTCATCGCGCCCGATGAGGAGACCAACGGCCAGGACGTCATCCTGACCGCCCTCGCCCGCGGACTGCGCTGGCAGAAGCTTATCGACGAGGGACGCTTTGCCAACATCAAGGAGCTTGCCAGGTTCATCGGCAAGGACCCGTCGCAGATTGCGCGTGCCATCCGCCTCACGCGCCTCTCCCCCGCGATCGTCCACCGCATCGTCATCAACGACATCCCCGACGGCCTCTCCCTCGGGAAGCTCCGCGGCGACCTCCCCGTCAAGTGGGCAGAACAGGAGGCGGTGCTGATGAAAAGATAGAAGAATGAAATCATCTGGGAGAGGAGCGGGAATGAATGTTAAGCATACTCGGCCTCTCTCCCACACATTTCATGCTGATAATCGTTGTGTCTCTTTTTTTGCGGTAGAAAGAAACATGGACTATTGTAGGATAAAATGGGTTTTATATCGGTAAAAATAGGAGATTCCAATTGAAATCCTGTTTCCATACATTATTTTATGAGAATTGTTTTGTTTGTTATGCAAGAGGTCTGCCGATGAATGCCGAAGAAAGTCTATGGGATATTGACGAGGTTGCAAAATACCTCAAAACTGGCAAGGACACCGTCTATCGGTGGATTGCCAGCAAGGACATGCCATCCTTGAAGGTCGGGAAGAAGTGGTTGTTTAGAAAAGAGGAAATTGATGCATGGTTGGATAGCATCCAGAAGCATCGTCCAAGTTCCCATACTGAAGACCAGCCATGATTACCCCTTTCCATGCAATTTATTTTGCCAACGAGTTAACGCGTCGTGGTGGGGAAGGTCTGGATCGTCTTAGTCAATCCCTCTTCGACGCATCGGTGGATTTGAATCCGCATCAGGTCGAGGCCGCCTTGTTTGCTCTTCATTCGCCCATTTCAAAGGGTGTGTTGCTGGCAGACGAGGTTGGGCTGGGCAAGACCATTGAGGCGGCACTTGTGCTGTGCCAGTTCAAGGCGGAACGAAAAAAGCATCTTCTAGTCATCTGCCCCGCCTCTTTGCGCAAGCAATGGCAAATTGAACTCGCCGACAAATTCAATCTCGCTTCGGTCATTCTTGATGCGGCATCCTATCGCCATGCTCAGAAAAGTGGTCGGCCAAGACCGTTTGACACTGCGGATGTGGTTATTGTATCCTATCATTTCGCCAGTAAGATGGCAGAAGAGATTCGAACAGTTCCTTGGTCGATGACTGTCATAGACGAGGCGCACAAACTGCGCAATTCCTATCGCGAGAGTAGCAAGATTGGGCAACGTCTGCGTTGGGCCTTGGAGAACCGACGCAAAATCCTGCTTACGGCGACACCATTGCAGAATAGCTTGTTGGAACTCTACGGGATTGCCACATTGATAGACGAAGAGATATTCACGGATTTGCCAACTTACCGAAGCATGTATGCCAATGCAAGTGGTAATCTTGAAGACCTTCGGAAACGCTTGGCGGGCTTCTGCCATCGAACATTGCGGAAGGATGTTGCGGAGTTCATCCGCTATACGGAGAGGCGTCTCTTGACCATGCAGTTCACTCCCCAGGAGGCGGAGCGAAAACTTTATGACGAGGTGTCGCTCTTCTTGCAACGGAAGGACACCTATGCTTTCCCAAAGCAACAACGCCAACTCATCACGCTGGTCATTCGCAAGCTGCTGGCATCCAGCACAACAGCCTTGCGCAGTACTTTGGAGGCCATTAGGACACGTTTGATTGCCCTGCGGGATGACAAGCGCGATGAAGAGATACCAGAGGATGTACTTCTGGATGTGGATGCACTGGATGATTATCTAGACGAGGGGGAGCTTCTGGACGATGAAGAACAGGATGAGCCACCCAAGACAGAGACGGAGACGATTGACCGTCGAAAACTCCAGCGCGAGATAGACGAGCTTGAACGCTATATCCACATGACCTACGATGTCACCGCCGACACCAAAAGCGAGACGCTTCTGTCCGCATTGGACAAGGGATGGGGGAAGATGCGGGAGCTTGGTGCAGAGGAAAAGGCGGTGATTTTCACGGAATCCCGTCGTTCCATGTACTATCTACGCAGTTATCTGGAACAGCACGGCTATAATGGCCAAGTGGTGTGCTATTCGGGTGGAGGGAAAAAAGACCCCATGGCGGAGATGATTTACACGGAATACCTTGCTGAAAACCTGCACAATCCCGATGTTAATACAGAGGGAAGCAAGGCAATTATGATGCGTCATGCCCTGGTTGAGCGTTTCCACACGAAATCGAAAATCATGATTGCCACCGAGGCTGGCGCAGAAGGAATCAACCTCCAATTCTGCTCATTGGTCATCAACTATGACTTGCCCTGGAATCCCCAGCGCATCGAACAGCGCATCGGACGCTGCCATCGGTATGGTCAGAAACACGATGTGGTAGTCATCAATTTCCTCAACGAGACGAATGCAGCAGACAAGCGTGTTTATGAGCTTCTGACAAGCAAGTTCCAGCTCTTCAATGGGGTATTTGGCGCGTCTGATGAAATTCTCGGACGCTTGGAAAGTGGTGTAGGACTGGAGCGGAAAATTCTGGATCTCTACCAACAATGCCGAACCGAAGAGGAAATTCAGGCACGCTTCGACCAGTTGCAGGCGGAACTGGATGAAGAAATCCAGGACAAAATGCGTCAGACCCGCCAGCGTGTGCTGGAGAATTTCGACGATGCAGTTCGCAAGGTTCTGAAAATCAACTACGACGAGGCACTTGACCAATTGGGCGAGTTCGGACGGAAATTCTGGCGTCTAACAAAGTTCATGCTTGGAGACAAGGCAGATTTCGATGAGGAGGCACTTGCATTTGTTCTCAAGAAATCCCCTGCCAAAGATATTCCAACGGGACAGTATTTCCTGAAAATCAAGAGTGATGCACGCTTGCAGAACCAGCTAGGCACGGAAACGACCGATGGCGAAATCTACCGCACATCCTCTCTTCTTGGAAGTTGGTGTATTGCTGAGGGCGGAAAACTGCGTCTGCCAGTCTGTCATGTGGATTTTGACATTTCTGGCTACCATGGCAAGATTTCCGTTCTGGAACAATTGCGTGGCAAATCTGGTTGGATGCTGTTGAACAAGCGAACTGCCGAGGGAATCGAAGTGGAAGATTCTTTGCTGTTCTCGGGATTCACAGAGGATGGAAAAAGCCTTACCACGGATGTCCTGGCCCAGTTCTTCCAATTGGAGGCAAGCATGGGTGAGGAATGCGTGGTTACTCCCGATGTCTCGCACCGTCTTACCAAGGAATCTGCATTGCTCTCAAATTCCACGGCACAGCGTGAACTTGAGAAAAGCAACCGCCTTTTCAAGGAAAGGCAGGCACAATTGGAGCAGTGGCAAGATGACCAGGTTAAAGCGGCACAGCATGTAGTGGATATGATTCGCCAGGATTTGAAGGCCGCACGGCGTGACATAGAAAACGCCGCTAATCTCACAGAACAGAACGAGGCCTCCGAGAAGGCGGCGCAACTGGAGCGCAAACTCTCCAAGGCACGTCGCAACATCGATGCCGTAGAGGATGCAGCAGAGGAAAAACGCTCACGCATACTTGCAGAATTGAAGAAAAGACTTGTCCAAACTGTAGAAGAACAGCCACTCTTCACGCTTCACTGGACAATCAAATGACAAGGTAACCGACTATGCCGACATCTAAACAACTTCGTGATAAACTCATTGACAAGCTGAAGGAACTCTTTCAGCTTGATCAGCCTGATTTGGACTTTGGTTTTTACCGTCTGATGCATGCCAAGTCGGAAGAAGTTACCGAGTTTCTCGAAAAGACTCTTCCTGCCACAATAGGCGAGGCATTCGGTGGTGTCGCAGAATCTCGCCGTGCAGAACTACAGGCCGCGTATGAACAGGCGGTTGCAACTGCAAAAAAATATGGAGCGCCAGAACCTGAAAAATCAGAAGCTGCCTTGGAAGCCAAAGCGGCCTTGGATGCGGCTTCAGGCAATGTTAATGACGAGATGGAGGTCTATGACCACCTTTATCGTTTCTTCGAACGCTACTACGACAGGGGGGACTTCATCTCCAACCGCATTTTTACGCGGGAGACTGCGGGGAAAGCGTTGCAATATGCCATCCCGTATGCTGGCGAGGAGGTCAAGCTCCATTGGGCGAATGCCGACCAGTACTACATCAAGACCACCGAGAATTTTAACGAATTTTCCTTCGATATGACGCAAGCCATTGAATTTGCGAAGATGGATGCGAATACGCGTATTCTGAACAATATTCCTGATCATCCTGTTACCGTGACCTTCAAGTTGGTGGATGCCGCAGAAGGTGATCATGGAAATATCAAGGCCTCCGACAACAAGAAGCGGGCATTCTTCCTTGCAAGTGATACCCCTGTTCTTTTCACGGACAAAGGATTAGAGGCGCATTTTGAATATCGCCTTGAAACCGAGGAGGATGCGATTGATGCCTCGCAGGAGGCAGACCTCAAGTCACGCTTCGGCGCGAAGAACAAGGGCGACATGAGGCCGCTGGCGATAGCCGCTGTCATTCTGGACACAGTGGCCACCAAGGCCAAAGCCCTTCGCGACGCCCAGGAGGATGCAACTGCCACAGAGGGCCTGTCCACGCTCTTGAACTGGCCTGTCCCCACGGAGAACATCAGCAAACGTCCTCTCATCGTCAAATATCTCAACAAATACACGGCAAAAAACACCTCAGACTATTTCATCCACAAGAACCTGGAGGCATTCCTCCGTCGCGAGCTGGATTTCTACATTAAGAACGAAATCATGCAGTTGGACAACATCGAGAGCGCGGACGCGCCGAAGGTCGAGTCCTATCTTGGTAAAATCAAGGTCTTCCGCAGGATTGCAGGGCAGCTCATCTCCTTCCTTGCGCAGCTGGAGATTTTCCAGAAGAAGCTGTGGCTGAAGAAGAAGTTCGTCGTACAGGCGGACTACTGCATCACGCTGGATAGGGTTCCTTCCGAGTTCTACCCTGAAGTCTTCGCGAATGAGGCCCAGAAAAACGAATGGAGGAAACTTGGCTTCCCTGAAGAACTGCTTGTACCGCCCGTGAA
>JAFRLP010000597.1 GCA_017431185.1 Victivallales bacterium
ATTGTCAGGTTCCTTGAAGTTGGAGTAGTGATAGAGCGTTCCCGGAACCTTCCGTCCGGGGAAAAGTTCCTGCCAGTCCAGAAAAGAGTTTAGTTCCTGCGGCCCCATGCTGCGGCTTTCCCGCAAGTAATAGCGAAGCCACACGGGACTGTGCTTGAGAAAATCAGGTGTGTCATTCGAGTGCAGAAGCCCTCGTGACGCCCATTTCTGCGTCAAAAACCATTGACGATAGATTTGGGCTGCATCATACCAATCGCCGTTGAAATTTCCGAGCAGGCAGGTAAAGGCATGGGAGAGACGATTGCCTGCCTGACCACGTTCTGGCGGATAGAAACGCAGGTTTGACACCAGTACATGATAGGCGGGAATGTAGGTTTGCAGAAACACCTTCTCCCACCCGTCACCGTCTTCGGCGGCAAAGTAGATGCCTTTTCGCAAAGCGGCATCGTAAAGCGACATCATCTGAAAACGCGCAGAGGAGCATGGATACTCCTCGTGCTGCCCTGAAATGAAGTTGGAAAGGAAACGCTGCCTCCCACGACGCCATGGGGTCACGCACAGGTTGGTCTCGGCATTCCCACGTGGACGCAGGGCAAGTTTGGGATATTCAATGCAGTCCAGACGATTGGCGGGAATGCGGTTCTCCACTGTGATGGCAAAGCGCGCAAAGGCCCCCGCCGCCTTGCGAACGGTGACCTTCACGACCACCTCTGGACAGGTATATGTGACCTCCAAGCCAACCGCATCGGAAAGCCTTTGAAAGGCGACCTGGCATGAATAAGGGCCAATATAGCGCATTTTATCTGCGCCCGGTTCTTCGATGAGTATCTCCCAGAGCGGGCAACTGCAGGAGTCGTTTGCCAGCAGGTTCTCGCCATCGCCAAAGGAGAGCCACTTGGGCAGGCCGCTCTTCTCGTCAAAGGCGAGGGTCATGCCGTCGCCGATGACTGCGGATAGCGACGCCGCGGCAGGCCGCGCCGACGCCTCTTTCATGGGACGCTTCTCCTCCAGCCACCTCTGCAGGTGCGCCTTGCGCGCCGGCTTGACATCCAGACGCTCCAGAGTGCGATATTGCTCTGCCATCTCCCATCCTCCAGGATTGACGGACGCCAGCGCTAGCCGCACAGCCAGCAGGAAGAAAGTCAAAAGGAAGGCTTGTCTCATGCGTGGCTCCTCAATAGTTGTAGGTGTAGATGGTGTCACCGGGACGCCAGAAATGGAAATTGTTGCCCGCGCCAACCGTGTTATGCCCCTTGACCGCCGTTGTGGAGAATGAAACGGTCTCCACATGGCCGTCCGCATAAGTGACATTCACCTGCCGTGTGCCGTGCCGCCCCCGGTCAGCGTCACCTCTGGCCTTTTCGCTGATCTTTGCCTGGGTCGAGGCGGTGGAATTGGAGGTGAAGCCTGGAAGATAGCAATATTTCTGAATCCGGGAGTTGTTGAGGTTGCCGTAATTCCAGTTCATGCGGTGTGTCCCGCCATCCATGATGGACATGAGCAACGCGGGTTGCCGTGCGCTGAAACTCTTGATGATGCGACTGGCATTGCTGGGAAAACGGGGATGGACATCCTCGTTCGCCCCGTAGTTCATGGTGAGAATGCCGTCCTTGGTACGGTTCTTGTCTCCGCCGCGCGCAGACGTGCAGAGAACAACCGAACTGCTTGTGGCCTGCGAACTGAAATGAAGATACGGCCAGGCCAAGTCAACCCAATGCCACTGGTTGTCGGTAAGGAAAGTGCCCGAGGGCGGCGCCTCGGTCATTTCGTCATACTGGCTGGGCATGAAGAAATCCTCATTGTCCTGGGAGTACATGTGCTCCGCAAGTCCGAGGTTCTTCAGGTTGCTGGAACAGGAGATGCTCCTGGCCTTCTCACGCGCCTTGGACAGCGCGGGCAGAAGCATGGCCGCAAGTATGGCGATTATGGCTATGACGACAAGCAATTCAATCAAAGTGAAAAAACACCGCATACTGCCTCCTTGGTTGGCTTGAATTGGCAATTGACGCAATGGAAAACCGACGTACAATTATGTACGTCAATTATTATACACCTAAAAAAAGAAAAATCAAGCCACCTTCTGGAAAATCGCAGTAAAAAACAGCGGTGCAGGTAATGCCTCTGCGTCTGATACTGAGCAGAAGCCGTATTGACCGCGCGGAGCGCGGTCTGCCAAACCCATCGCTCGTGCTTGTTTTCACAGGCAGTTTTGGCTTGCCGATCGGAGCGCGGTCTGCCACCCCCCATCGATCGTTCATGAAGCCAATACCCATGCCCTATGGCTGGTTTGGCAGGCCGCGCTCCGCGCGGCCAACCTCCAGTTGCACAGGTGCAAAACGGGCCTTCGGCAACGGGTCAAATGTGCCGGGCACCGACAACCCCATCCCCTATTCGGCCATCAGTTCCACGAGGCAGCCGGACGGCAAATGCAAGGGGAGGCTGGCAAGGCCGTCCTGGACATGCACCAGCCTTTCCCCTGTCCATTTCCCCTGGACGAAGTCCCATTGCCGCACACGGCTGGCGGAGACGAAGGCAGGCAATCCGACCTGGCACTGCCCGTCAATCTCATCGGAAGTGCCGTTGAAGACCGTGAGGATGCCGTCAAACGCCGCGACGCTCAGCCGCCCGTCCGGCGCGCGCCAGAGCAGACTCCCCCGCTCCGTGACCTCGGACACGGCATCGGCAGCCAGTCCCCTTTCGTTCCGGATGAGGACACTGCCCGCCCCGCGTTTCGCGAACTCCGGGCTGACCTGGAAATCCCTTGCCGTCAGTTCCGCGCCCTTCCATCGCATGACGGCCTGGCAGGGCGCGTGCGAACTGTCCATCGCCAGGACAACGGCGTCCGACCAGAACGAGCGCCGGAATTCGCCGTCGTCCTCATATCGGAGCAGTTCCTTTCCCGCCTGCGCACCGGAGATTTTTTGCCGTCGCACGATGAACAGCCAATACGGCTCAAGGCTTCTCCACAGATTCTGCGGGAACTGGGCGATGATGGCGAAGAGCGGATTCAGCGTGAATCCGCGGGCGCAGTTGTACTGTCCGGCGCCGTCGTAAAGCGGCAGGTAGAGACCTGTGTCGCCATAGACCAGCTGCCACAGCGGGAGCGGACGCCGGCCATTGGCCAGCACCCAGACGGTGGAGCCGCCGGAGTGCGCATCGACATAGGGGATGGCGCATTCCGCGCAGGCCTCCGTCTGGAAATAGGCGCACGGCGCAGCCTCGCGCAGTGCCCTCCAGGCATTGTTCTTGGCGACATTCCAATTGCATCGTCCAATGGTGTCAGGAGAATACCCGGCTTCCGGATTGTCGTCATGCGCATAGACGTGCCCCATCACGTCATAGTGGATGTTCAGTCCGGATGTACCGGCAAGCAGCCTTGTGTACTCCAGCATGTCGGGCTGGACGCATGGGTAGCTGACGACGTAGTTGGCATGCTCGTCGCCATAGGTGTTGCGGTAGAATTTGCCGTGCCAGCGCGCCATCTTCTCCAGGCGGAAATTCCTGGCGCCCTCATTGAATTCCGCGCCATTGAGATGCAGGGTCACAAAATGGCCGCCGCGGCGGACCTCGGACGCGAAATCCCCGAAGGCACCACCCAATTCAGGGGCGATGGGGAAGAACTGCGGGTACATGCTGTCGAAGGGCCCGTACCACCCGGTGTACCAGAACATCGGGTCAAGGCGCAGACGGCTGCGGAACTGCCCCATGCATTCCAGGGCCTGCGCGTATGTCGTGTCGCACTTCCGCCCGCCCACCTCCTTGACCGGCGGCATCCCGCGCAGCCAACTCCAGCCATCCTTCAGCCGGGCCAACTGCGGACGCAGGGAGAGTTTTCGGCCAATCGGCAGGAACCAGGGAGCCGTCCTCGCCCATTTTCGGTAATGCTTCGCCATGTCGTTCCAGTCCCCGCTTGGGAAGGCGGTCAGCACAGTCGGATAGGGGCAGGCATAGGTTTTTCCGGGGGCAAGATAGAGGTCATGCCACCATGTGAAGCGGTTGCGTCCCTCGGGAACCTTTTCCAAGGAGAGGAATTTGGTGCAGGGGATGGCGTCCTCCGTGTGAACCATCCAGGAAAAGCGCGTCCTGTCCTGAAAGCCGAACCACTGCGAATGAAGTTGGCCGGGGTAGAGAACGGTCGTCGGCTGCAACGTTTCCATGGAGACTCCAGCCCCAATCCATGCGGGCACAATCCACTGCCCCTGTGTGCGAATCGCCTCCGTCCATCCTGCGGGAAGATGGATGGACTGCACGGTGCGCGGGGTTCCATTGCGGAGTTCGAACCCGAACTCCAGCGCATAGCCGCTTCTGGGCCTGACCGTCACGTGAAGGAGAAGCCCCTCATGCTCCCACTTCAACCGCCGGCCTTCCTTCCAGAGGGAGATCTCCGGCTGTCCCGCCTCCAAATTGCTGAAATGCTCCTTGTCGTCAAAGACAATCCGCCAGAACTCCCCGCCTGTCCATTCCTTGACCAGGCTGTGGTCGCCTTGCCGCAACGCCAGCGCCCGGGGCGAGGAACCCTGCCAAAGCAGCCCGAAATCGTTTCCGCCGAGCCACTGGCCGAATCCAAACAGGGACATGGCGGCGTCGCCAGGCGCACCGGCTCTCCGCATGACCGAAGGCATGGCGCAGCGCAACTCCACGGCGTCAATGCCGGCATATCCCTCCCTGGCGACAAAGGCCACCACAAGAGTGCCAGCCGCGTTGTCCGGAGCCGAGAAGCGAGCAATGTACTTGTTCATGAACCGCTTGTCGGGTGGCACGTCCTTTCGGTGCCCCCAAAGCTGGCCCTTTGGGAAATGGATGGTGGAGCAGCCCAGCAGACGTCCTGGCGTGCCATCGCCCTTGGAGGCCCGCCATTCCACCTCCATTCGAGTCGTGCCATAGGAGGCGGCCTGGAAGGAGATTTCCCACTCCTGGCCAGACTGCAGTTCCACGCCGGTGTCCTGCCATGCCCTCTGCCGGAAATGCATGAGCCTCCTCCCGTCAGGAATGGGGCCATAGGTGTCCGTCGCGGTGAGTCCCCCCTCCCCCTCGACACACCACGCTCCATCCTCCTCGAAGGAGGGATTCCTCAACAGCGTCCGGCCCCCGTCCGCCCCCAGCCTGGGTACGGCCAGGGCCATCGCAAGCGCCAGAAAAAACCGTGCTTTCATTTTCATCTTGAACATGGCAATGCACACGGCGCTCTTACCTCCCGTTCTCGTCCGGCCAGTTTCTCATCCAGCCGTCGTCCACAAGGAAGACTTTCTTGATTTGCGAGACATGGAGGTCAAAAAGCAGCAGGTTGCTGCGGTCACGGTGGCACAGATAGGCGTCAGTGAAGCCGTTGAACGCGCCCTGGTCGCCGCCAAACCACCATTTCGGATTGCCGCGCGCACCCCACTCGATGTAGTCCTCGCGGCTGGCTGCCTGACGGGAGGGATTCTTCATCTTGCCTGGAATGGGAGAGCGGTAGGCGTCGTCGGAAAAGTTTGGCACCCCTATGTTTCGCGCATAACTCATGTAGTCGCTCCTGCCTCGCCGGTCATTGGGGCACATCAGATTGTTGGAGGAGGCCGACGGAACTGGAACGTAGTTGTTGCGGATCAGGCATGTCGCCCAGTTGGTGTAGTAGGTGCTGTGATAGCCATAGAGCGGCTCATAGCGGGCGCGTGTCCATAGCCCATCGTTGTCCTGGCCGTAGAGTTCCTCGTAGAAGCCGATGTTGCGCAGCGTGTTGATGCAGGAGGTCGTGCGCGCCTTCTCCCGCGCCTTCGACAACGCCGGCAGCAGCATCGCGGCAAGTATGGCGACTATGGCTATGACGACCAGCAACTCAATCAAAGTGAAAACAGTCTTTGCAGATGAGCGTCTTTTCATTTTGTCTTCTCCTGTTTTGGATGTTTTTTGGGGAACGGAAGAATGTCAGGGGTGAAATGGTTGGAATTGTCAGTGCGCGTGTGCCCTGCCGCGCAGAGCCGGGGATGGAAGACGTAGAGCAGCGCGGGAATGCTCTCGCCGCGCATCCGCCGTTCCAGAATATCCAGGGCGAGCCGCAGATGATGCTCCAGGCGGTTGTCCACAAAGCTTATGGGAGGCTGTTCGGCATGGAGGCGAGGGTCTATGCCCAGCGTCACCAATGTCAAGTCGCCCGGAATGGCAATGCCGGTCTGCGCACACAACTCCGAAAAGACAAAGGCATGTCGCTCATAGGGAATGAAGAGGCAGTCTATGTCATCAAGAAGGCCACCGTCACGCAACTGGCAAAAGGAGTCCTTCATCCATTGGGTGTCATGGTAGTTCGCCGTGGGATGACATTGGAACAGATGGTCTGTAATCCACTTGAAGGGCTTGCCGCGATGCAGCAGTTCACTGCACCAGAAACTATGCCGCAGGTGCTCCGTCAAATTCTCCGCCTGATAGCGGAACAGCGCGGGACGGACGCACCCCTGGCCTTCAAAATAGTCCAGCACCAGGCGGACGGTGGCTGCCTCGTCACAGGTGATGCAGGTCAGCCGCGAGTCCATGAGGTACTGCCCCACGTAGATGGCGCGCCGATAGAAATGCTCCTCGGTGGCCAGCGTGTTCTGGAAGGCAGCGGGTATGTTGAAGAAAAGCGAATAGGCGTCGGGGGAATTCACCGCAAGAAGCACCTCATCCCGAAGCATTCCCGTGTTGGCGATGCGAAAGGAATGCACCTCCCAGCCATGCTCCTCGAACAACGCCCTGCCCTGCTCCAGAAACTCCTGGGTGGCTGGATGTTCAGGGATGTCGGCAATGAGATTGACGATCTTCTTCAGCGGAGGGGAGTCATTGCGAATGTAGCTCACCCTGCTCCCCACGCCCTGTTTGCGTGTCACATACCCCTCCTGCTCCAGCCGGACAAGCACCTTGTGAACGGTCACGTAACTGACGCTGTATTCCGATGCCAATTCCTGCGTGCCGGGAAGACGTCCGCCCAGGGGATATTCACCCGAGACGATACGCTCCCGCAGACGCGAGGTTAGCCAGTTGCATTTGAATCCGACGGAAGGGCTCATAGGAAAATTGGCATTGGGTTAGTCGCCACTGGTTTTGAAGACATAATATATTATAACATATATTAATTGGAAATTCAAGCCGACATCCGCAAAAAAAGGTGAAACCATGACATCCTAATGGAGGCCTCCCCTGCCTTGAACTCCAATACTCCGAAACTCCACGCAGCGAAAGCAAGGCACCGTTGCTTCCGCTACGGGGAGTTTTGGAGTTCGGGAGGGGAAGGTGGAAGGAACGCTCTACCTCCACCTCTAACCTCGCCTCCTGCCTTGAACTCCA
>JAFRLP010000598.1 GCA_017431185.1 Victivallales bacterium
AGGTTCTCGCCGCCCACGGACTTGATGACCAGGGGCTCGACGTACTCAGACAGGCACCACAGCTCCTTGCCGGACACGCCGAAGGGGATCTTGCCGGCAGGTTTGATCTGGCTTGTTACCTGTGTCGCCTGGAAGAAATGGCACGCACCCTGGATCTTTCTTCCGTGCCTGGCGATTCAGGTGCTGTTTGACGCGGCATGGTCTTATTATGCGAGCGCTTACTATTTCAAGGTTTATCCGGTGAAGAAAACGATCCTGATCTACCGCAATGAACTGGATAAGAAACGCTTTGGATCCATTCACGGGAAACCCTCCGAGCGGCTCTACCGCATAGATGAAGAATTGCGGTATGATGGATACAGCTTTGAGGAAATCCGGGATCGCCTGAATGGCTATGACGCGGTGTTTGTCGCAGGGGTACATTCCCGCTGCCGCAACGGAATCGCGAAGTATTGTAAGGAAAAGGGAATTGTCGGCTTCTTCCTGCCGCATGTGGGCGATGTCATTATGCGGGATGCCCTGCTGGATGATACAAAAAGTCCATCAGGGACTGGTAATCGGAGCGCTGTATGGAATCCCCCGCCGATGTCGTTCTTGACCGATTCCGCCACGGTGAAGCCGTTGCGGCGAAATGTTGGAGGAAAACGGTGCCATGTCGCTCCATTGAGTGATACCAGAAAAATCTTTTTCTGAAAAAAATTATCTCTTTTTAACTTGCAAATCTGAGATGATAGGTTATCTTGTAATTGTTGATTGTCTCTGCTTAAATTATCCCAAAGAACAAGGAGCGAAACAGTGTCGAAGATAGACTTGGCATGGAAATGTTTTCTGGAGGATTCTCGCAATGTCGCGGGGGTGCTGAACCTGGCACTGAATCCAGGCGGAACGGCTTGCTTCACGCCAGAGCGGATAAAGCCGGAAAGCCCATACGAGGTTCTGGTTCCGGATGACACGGGCGACGGCAAGTCGCGCCCCGTCGAGAGACTGCGCGACTCCTGCTTCACGGTCGCCTGGGGGCAGGGCGAGAGCTGCACCTGCGCCATCATGGGCATCGAGAACCAGTCTGACTTCGACCCGCTGATGACCCATCGCGTGCTGTTCATGAATCTGCTCCGCTACAATCGGCAGCGGGATGCGCTGATGACGCAATGCCGGAGAATCAGGAGTCCGCGGAAACGGCGCAAGGAACTTTGCCGGTTATGCCGGAATCCTCCTTTTCACCAGGTGTTCACCCTGGTCGTGAACTCGGGCAGGAAGAGATGGCCCCGCGGACGGACTTTCCGGGAACTGGTGGCCAAAGTCACTCCCCCGCTGCGCAAGGAGGATATACCGCAATTCCGCATGAGGGTTCTGGATTTATGTCATGTTCCTGACAAATTTCTGCCGGGCGCCGAGAAAAATCTCAGAACCGTGATAAAGTATATGAAGAATAGGGGGCATCCAAGGGTGTTGCGAAGGATGCTGGAGCAGGATGAGGATTTCAGGGGTGTGCCGAAGGATACGGTGTGCCTCATAAAAGCCATCTCGGGCGCTCAGTTCGAGATACCAGAAACAGAGGAGAGGATTGACATGTGCTACGCGGAAAAGGTTTGGTGCAGACAAGCCAAAGAGCAGGGCAAGAGGGAAGGCAAGAGGGAAGGCAAGAGGGAAGGAAAGAAGGAAGGAAATGAGCAGGGAATGTCCCGCTATGTCGCCAGGCTGAATGCCCTGGGCGTCGCCTTCCAGGAAATAGTCTCGTATCTTGCCAAGGATTTCAAGATGTCGCAACGCAAGGCGAGGATTTGGCTGGAGGCGCATCCATTGGATGCGACCATTTCCCGCTGAAGCGCTGCGTTGTAATCATGGACCCGCCAGACCGCTTCTATAATTCCCTTGCCATCACGTAGTCGTCCATGAAGAATCCCCCGCCGATGTCGTTCTTGACCGATTCGGCCACGGTGAAGCCATTGCGGCGATAGGCGCGGATGGCGGCGTCATTGTGCTTGTTGACATTGAGCACGGCCCGATGGTAGCCTGCCTGGCGCAAGGCATCCAGACCGAACAGAATCAGGTGTGTGCCCAGTCCCTGTCCCTGCCATGGGGTGTCCAAATAGATTTTGTGCAGTTTTGCCGTTCCCTCCGGGTGGTAGGGCGACCACTGGAGATAACCTGCGGGCTGCCCGTTCACATAGAGGAGATGGTAGGTGTATCCCGCGTCGAATTCCTTGTCCATGACGGCTGGAGAGTACATCATGTCCATCATGTAGGGGATTTGGGCTGGCGCCAGGATGGGGGCGAAGGTGAGTGGCCAGACGTGTGCGGCAATGGTGCGCACGGTCGCCAAATCGTCCTTATTCTCTGCTTTGGCCAGTTTGACCTGTAGGTCATGGATGCGTCCCAGTTTGATGCCTGGCAGGGTTTCCGCCACGCATTCAGTGCCCTCGGGGTGAATGACGGTCAGTTCCAGTGCGCCGTCCCGTCTGGTCCAGGAGAGCGTGATGTCTCCCTGCGGGGTGGGGATGGTGCCGCCCATTCCGGGGAACCGTCCGCTGTCAAAGGGGCGGACACGGAAGCGTCGGAAGCCGTTCTCCAATGGTTCCACGCCGAGCAGCAGCGCCTTGGCGTAATAGACGGGGGCGGCGCTCCAGCCGTGGCAGAGACTGCCTGCCTGGTGGAACTCCGCCTGACCAGTGGATTGCTCCCAGAAGGTCGTGGCATCCTGACGAAGCATGTCGCTGTAGATGCCCAGCAGGTAGTCCTCGAAATCGCGGCGTTGGGCTGCGGGCAGGGAGGGCAAGGCACGGAGCAGATAGGGGAAGGCGCTGAAGGAGATGGGGAGCAGGGCCTCATTTCCTGAAAGGATGGCCTGCCAGATGCGTGAGGCATCCTCGGACGAGACCAGGTTCAATGCCAGAGCCATCGCCTGCGTGTGAATGTGGAGAGGAGAGCCCGTGTCCAGGGAACTGCGGAACAGCCCTGTGTCCGTGCGGCAAAGCCGTGCGACGGCGGAGCCGAGTTCGTCCGCCAGCGTGCCATGCATTCCAGGGAAGAGCCGTTCCGCCGAGCGGAGCGCCTCGCAGAGATAGAGGTTGTAGATGCCGATGTTGTCATCCTCGGAATTGCCGTCCAGCCCTTTGACCCATTCGAAGAAATTCCAGATGCTGCGGGGGGAGGAGGTGTCGGGTGGCGGCAGATAGAGTCCTGCCTGGTTGCGACGTGACAGCGCGGCGTCCAGGATGTATTCGACCGTGGCGCGATGGCCTTCGGCGAATGCATGGTCGCCCGTATAAAGGACGTATTCGGAGAGTTCCGTAATCCAGGTCAGCGAGAAACTTGGGATGGACAGTTCTGCGGCGGACGGAGAGACGATGCGCAGTTGCCCGTCCCGGAAACGGCACCGTCCCAGCAAGTCCAAGGAGTGGCGGGCGAAGGCGGAGTTGCCCCAGACGTAGTATCCGTAGAGCATCTGGTTGCGGGAGTCGTAGGCGTAGAGGGCCTGTTCGCGCCATGGGCAGTCCTCGTAGTGCTCGTGCATGCAGCAGACGAGTGTGCGGAGGGAGGTGTCGTAGATCTGGCGGAGGAGCAGGTCGTCCGTCTGGAGAGGGCGTTCCGTCTCCAGAGGCGGAAGGGTCTCCTCCAGCGAGACCTGGTGGATGATGGTGGCTTTGGCCTGCGGCCCCGTGACATGCAGCGCTAGATAACGGCAGCCCAGGCGACGGAACCGCTGGCGCAGGAAGTTGCGCCCCTGTCGGCAGAGGAGGACATCGCAGAAACTGCGCGAATTGATGCTGGCGCGGACACGACCGTCGGCGAGATGTTCGCCGTGGGCGATGTCGATTCGCGTGCCTTCGGCTGCCTCGACATCCAGGCAGAGGAAGCCAGTGGTTTCGCGCCCCAGGTCAAAGATGGCGTAGAATCCGCAACCGTCTGGCAGGACATCGGCTTGGAGTGCCAGGGGCCGCTGACCATTCAGGAAGAAAGAGGGTGTGACGCAACCGATTATCTGCACATCCTCGAACAGCTCCTGAATGGGGACGGGATGCATCATGTCGGTCTGGCAGAGTTTGCCTGCGTCTGGAATGGCATCATGCTCACGGCGCAGAATCCCTTGGGCGACCAGGCGGGTTTCCTGCGGTGGCAGGACACGGCAGGGAGGGATGGCCCGGGGAATGAGTTTCCACTGGTTGGCAGGGAGTTCGGAAGCCTCCTCCCAGCCCGTGTCGTCGAAACCGAGGTTCTGCCAGCTGTCCGGGACAAGCCGGAAATCATGCCGGAACGTGAAGCCCAGCTGTGAGGAGACGCGTATGTCGCAAGGGAGGAAAGATGGGTCCGCCAGCCGTTTCCAGCCACGGCCAGTGGCGTGGACTGCCTGTACACCCTGACGTACCTCCAGCCATAGGCCAGGCACATCATGCACATGGCTGAAGTCGCTGATGCCCAAATTATAGACCCGGACGGCGAGGACATTCGCGCCCTCTTGCAACTCCACTTTCAGCGTGGTGTATTCGTGCAGTGGCGGCAGTTCGGAGGACTGCTCCACCTCCAAACGCTCTCCGTTCAGCCATAGTTCGCAGTCGGACTCCGCCGACACCAGCAGAGTGGCCTCTCCTGCGGAACCTGAGAATACCGAACGGAACAGGGTGCAGCTGTTGATGTCGGCTGCTGCCGCTAAAATGTGCTTTTCTGTCATGGTTTTATCCTTTGTGTTGGCGGTGGTGAAGTCGGGCGAACAACAGAACAACCGCTCCGAAGGTGAGGAAGGCCGCGAGTGCAGCGTAGGCGGTGGCGACACGCCCCGCGTCAAAAAGCACGCCGACCAGAATGGGGGCGGCGATGCAGCCCAGAGAGCCGCTGGAGACGATGATGCCGCTGGCTGCACCGCTGTCCTCCAGGTTGCGGCTGGATGCCAGGCTGACGATGAACGGCCAGATGCCGGAACAGACCAGACCCGTCACGCCGAAGAAGACCATGCTGACCGGCCAGGCCTTGAGCCAGCCCTGGGGAAGCACCAGCAATGCCACCAGGAACATCAGCGAGGCAATCAGGTATTCGTTGACCAGGCGAGGAGGCACATTCGCGCAGATGATGCGTCCCAGGCATACGCCAGCCCAGAGGACGGGCAGACAGTAGATGGACATGTTTTCAGGTGCGTGCAGCACCTCGCGCAGATGGATGGCGCAGAATGCCGCCAGGCTGGTTTCCGTGAGGACATAGCAGAAGATGGCAATCCCTGGAGCCAGCACGGAGGGAAGGATGCGAAGGGTCGATTTCAGGTTGCCGTGGGAGGCGCGCCCCTGACTGCCGGCTGGCAGCCGAAGGCGGGTGCAGACCAGGCCCAAAGCCAGTCCCAGCGCCGCCATGGCACCGTAGAACCACCGCCAGGAAACCCCCTTGGGCAGCAGCCACCCCATCACGAAGGTGGGGATGGCCGCCCCCAGGCAGTAGGCCGCCTGGCTGACGTTCTGGTAGAAACTGGAGGAGGTGGGGTGCAGGTCAGTCAGGATGGCGGCTCCCACGCCCTCCAGGGAACCCCCTCCAGCCCCCAAGATGAATGCGCCCAGGGCGATGGACAGGAAGGCGATGCGGTACGGCGTGGCCTCCACTCCCCAGCCTTCCAGTATGGCCTTCACCAGATGGCCGATCTCAGGCGAGAACAGCCAGCCGGTTGCTCCCAGGGCGCAGACCATGCAGCTCAGGAGCACGATTTTCTTTTTGCCCATTCGGTCAGAGAGAATGCCGCCCAGCACGCAGGTCACGTAATACCCCACCGCAAACACCGACACGGTTGCGGAAAGCAGTTCGGGCTTGACGCCGAAGCACTCGCTCAAACGTCCCATCGCCGCGTAGATGACATTGGCGGTCAGGGCGTAGTAGAACATGATCAGCATCACCGCGAAGGTGGCGAAGCGATTTTCGGGGGTGGCGGATTCATCCATAAAACAATCAGCGGAAAGTGATATTCAGAACGAAGGGAAGATGCGATTGCACTTCGTCACGCAAAAGGCGGGACAATAGTTCCTGAAATCGGTTCTGGTCTGCACGGGAGGCAATCCCCGCATCGGCGAGGCATTCGCGGAAACGAGGCACCAGCAGGTGAGCGGGACTGTCCATTGTCCGTTTGGCCGCCCAGTCGCCCCGAAGGGACTTCAGCAGATTCAGCAGGGCCGGAGCCAGTTTGTCCATGGCCGTCGCCAGGGCGATTTCGGAGAGCCAGCCACTGCACAGCTGTTCCCCCAGGGCCGCCAGCCCCAGGCCGACGCGGATGCGGGGAAAAAGCGTGGAGCACGGCAGCACATGCAGGACGCCGTTCTCCAGCAGGTGGGCGGTCTCTTAGGAGAGGTTTTCGCGCCAGGACACCGTGTCCGCCGACTCGTTGGAGGCGTTGACCAGGAAATGGAGCGCCAGCGCGGTCACCAAATCCTCGGAGACGAGCCGTAGGCCGTCCCGCTCCAGGCTGGCTGCGATTTTGTCGGCAAGGTCCTTTGCTTGTGACACCCCAAGAGGGAGAGACCGGCGAAGTCTAGCGATGAGCGAGGCGATTGTCCAGGCCCCCATGGTGGCGCGCGCGCTCGCCAGCGGGTCTGGGGCCCGTTTGGCGGAGTATTCCCGGGCAACGTCGTTGTAGCCCAGAGCCTCCAGCACCGTTTTGACCAGTCGGTCAATCTCTGGCCGTGAATACAGCCTGGCTGAATTGGTGCGTATCTGCTCCTCCACCATCAGGGCGGTCTCCTCGGCCATCCAGGCATCCCGAAAGCCCAATGCCTGGAAGGAGTCGAGCAGTTCGCGCTCCAGTTCCCCGATATCCAGTTCGCAGGGACGCCCCCTGCCGTCCTGGATGCGGAGGCATTCTGTGGCGAAATGGATCATGGGCGCGTTTCTTCAGGCGGGGGCACGCCCTCCGCAGAGGGATTCTCCGCATGGGTCGGCAGTCCCTTGATGGTGTTGATGAACTCCTCTGTATCCTGGAAATGCCGATAGACGGAGGCGAAACGGACATAGGCCACCTCATCCACATTCCGCAGCGCCTCCATCACCAGTTCGCCGATATGGGTGGACTCAACCTCTGACGACGGCTCCTGAACCAGTCTGGTGGTGATGTCATTGACGATGTTCTCAATCTGCTCCTGGCTGATGGGACGCTTCCAACAGGCCAGGCGGATGCCCTCCCGCAACTTGTCCGGCTTGAAGTCCTCGCGCCGCCCGTCACGCTTGACCACGTAGATGTCCGCGGGAATGATCGATTCGTAGGTGGTGAACCGAAAATTGCACTCCAGGCATTGACGACGCCTGCGGATGACGTCGCCCTCCTTGGAGATTCGGGTCTCTATCACTTTGTCGTTGTTGTTTTGACACTTGGGACAACGCATGTCTGAAAAACTCCTTTTCGTGAAGAAATCAGGGGCAATCACGAACGATTCTCTGGATGGAGAGTGAACGCCCCGTCGTCTCCTCCACCTGCACCAGTGTGGCGTGCAGTCGAATGTCCTTCTCCACCACAGTGAAGCGGCTGGGGAGACCTGTCGTGTAGCGCCGTATCACCGCCTGGATGTCACGCCCCAGAATCGAGTCCCGCGCCCCGACCATGCCGACATCGCACTGGAAGGCGGTGCCTCCCTGAAAAATCTGTTCGTCCGCCGTGGGAACATGGGTGTGGGTGCCCAGGACCGCGCTCACGCGTCCGTCCAGATGACGCCCCAGCGCGATTTTATCGCTGGTGGCCTCGGCGTGGAAATCGACGAGGATGACGGGCGTTTCACGGCGCAGTTCCGCGATGGCGCGGTCTGCGCAGGCAAAGGGGTCGTCACTGGGCAGTGCCATGAAGGTTCGCCCCAGCAGGTTGAGCACACCGACTTTGAGTCCGTTGGCGGCCGCGAATATGCCAAAGCCGATGCCTGGCTGGGCAGGGGAGACGTTGGCGGGGCGAACCAGATTGGACAGGGAGGCTATCTCCTGGTCAAAGCCCTTCTGGTCCCAGGTGTGGTCTCCGCCCGTGAAAACATCCACTCCGCATCCGTCAAGTTCGCGGATGGTCTTGCTGGTGAAGCCGTTGCCTCCAGCCATGTTCTCGCCGTTGGCGATGCAGAAGGCGCAACCGAATTCCTCACGCAGGGCAGGCAGCAGAGACTTGACTGCCCGACGCCCGCCTTCACCCACTATGTCACCGATAAACAGGATGTTCACTTCGCCTGCACTCCAGGAAGACTCGCCATGCCCATGGCCCGATACCTTGGGCGACTATAATAATGTAAGCGAATATCTCCTTTTCGCAAGTGAAAGGAACCTTTTTTTCGACTGTAAAAATGGGTATTGTTGTGATCTTTCCGCGACTGACACAGACCGCGTGTGCGCGGCCAATACGGCACCTGGTCAATTTCAGTCGCCGAAAGTTCCTTCAGCGCCTGGGGAGCAAATCCTGTTCAATGACGAGCACGTCGTCAAACAGGACTCTGCCTTTCTTGGGGTCGGTGTTGAGGGTCAGAAAAACGGAGAGACTGCCCTGTTCCGCTTCAATGTCCTCAAAGACGGCGCGATACCATTCGCCGCCCGTGTCACCCAAACGGTAGAGCGTGGCTTTTTTCCCCTCTGGCTTGTACCAGATATGGACCATATCCGCTCCGTCTGTGGTCTTGACTGCTGCCAGGACGGCGTATTTCTTGCCTTTGTCAAGATTTTTGGCATCCATGATGAACCGTCCCCAACCTGGGCGGATGACGGTGATGCAGCCCGCCTTGGAGCCGTGATACGCCTCGCCCTCTGCAACGCTGTATTGGAATTCTCCCTGTCCCTGGTACTGGAGGGTATTGGGATTGATCTCCTCCATGCCTTTCTCGAAGTCCCCATTGGGAAGCCGATTTGCCTCCCGCATCTGTTCGGTCACAAAGTCCTGCTTGGCTGGGAACCACATTCGGGGAGTGCGTGCCAACTGCATGAATTTCTCCTTCTCCCAGTGAACCCTGGTGAGAATGCGCGGAGTGTCCGCTACCGCCTTCTCCGCACTATCCAGCAATGCAAGCGCCTGCTTGACGATGGGGGCGGCATATTCGGCGATGCGTCCAATGTCATCCAGGTTCTGGCCTGTCTGGGCGATGCGCTGGTTAAGCAGACGGTAGTAGTTGAACATGGAAGCGGCGGCGGGACCGTACATCCCGTTGCAGAACTCCTTGGCAAGGGCCTGTGTGTCCTGATAGGGGTCCCAGGCGAGTCTGGCGCGCAGATATTCGGTAAGGGGGGACGGGAAAAGCCCCTCGAAGAATAAACCGCAGAGTTTCAGGTCGGCGTAGAACCTGACATCGGCTGCGAGTATGTCATCGAAGGGATGGAGCCAGCCATTGAAGAACACCTTGTGCCCCATCTCGCGGGAGACGACCTGACCTGGAAACGACGTGGCCCATTTTACCAGGCGGTCATGGTAAACCTTGTTCGCGGGATCGGTCATTGGCTTGGCGTAATTGCGGTCATTGTGGCAGACCGCGACGCCCAGGTTGCTCGGCAATGAAAATGGCGGTGGCTCCTCGTGGTTGCCGTAAGCCCCGATGGAGAAGAGTACGTCTGGCCGAACCTTGCAGACCGCCTCGACCATTTCGGAGGCGAACTTGAACACGCGGTCGTTGGGATCTTCCAAGTAGGCGCGGCAGATTTCGCAGTCGCAGTATCCTCCCCCGTCGTTGGCTTCCAGGGGCAGAGTGTTCATCAGCGGGTTCTTTGCCAGGTAGTCGAACATATTGGCGAGGATATGCTTGCGGAGTTCCGCATTGCCGATGCACAACTGGGAGTGTGTCCACCTGGGCGGCCCGCTCAAGGGAGGGGGCGTGCGTTTGCCGTCCAGCAGGGGATTCCATTCCAGATGCTCGTTGAGGGCTTTGCGTCCTGACCAGAATCCCCAGGAGTGGGTGCTGAAGAACGGGCGAATGCCACGGGCGTGCATTTCGCCGATGGCGAAATAGCCAGGCGGATTGGCGGAACGGTAGCGCCAGCCGTTGAATGCCATCCAGTGGAACAGGCGGTCGTAGTCCTTCGGGAACGAGTGCATGGACATTCTGGAGAAGAACGGCTTGGGCGTGGAAATGCCTTCTGGTGCGGTGACCGTGCGCCGTTGCGGAATCTCCAGCCACATCTCCTCCATGAACGGCCAGAGGACGCCCTGATTGCGCAGAAAGGCATATACCGCCTGAAGGGGGCCGAACTCGACATCGCCGCCATCCAAAGAGAGGCTCTTGCCGTCGCAGGCAATCCGCACCTGCGTCGGTGCCAGACCGTCTTTGGCGAAGCCAATGAGGATGGGGTTGGGCACATTGCGGTCAGCGCCGACTTTGAGTTCCGCGCCGCTCATCCTGCGGATGAATTCAGCCAATTCCGTGGCTGCGTATTTCTGTTCCCTGGTGTGTTTTTCGGGCAGGACAATGCTGGAGACAGGCACACCGTCCTGCACCAGAACAAAATCGGCCTGCGACAGGAACGGAAGAAGGGCAAGCAGGAGCAGGAGAAATTTGCGCATTGGAGTGGCCTCGATTATTGCAGGAACGGAGCCTGGTAGTTGCTGTTGTCACCCTTGTTATAGACACGTCGGGTGGAGGTGACGTGGCAGTCGTAGAGGGAGACGTTCACCTCGACGTTGTTCCCGTGGCGCCAGCCAAACTTGTCTGGAGTGGTGTCGGTCGAGTAAATCGGATAGGAGGTCGAATTTGTGTTGTCTTTGGGAACCCAGAAGGCAGGGGATGCCGTGTCCGCGAACAATGCCAGCGAGGATGGATACTTTAGCGCGACGCCATTGTTGACGGCCTTGATGTTCTTGTAGTTGTAGAACAGGTTGTGCCCGTAGCTTGTGAAGTCGTGTCCCATATCGATTCCTGATTTCCAGGGGGTGCGTCCCGCCTCGCTGGGGCAGACGTAGGCCTTGGGGTCGGAAAGATATTTCTGGTTGTACAGGCGCAGCCCCCAGGTCTGGCCGTTTTTGCCGTCGTTCTGGTTCACGCTGAGGCACCAGTCCTCGTTGTCCGTGAGGTACATCGAGTAGGCGAATGCAATCTGGCGCAGGTTTGACTTGCAGTTGGTGTCCCGCGCCTTCCCACGCGCCTTGCTCAAGGCAGGCAAAAGCATTGACGCCAGAATGGCGATGATGGCTATGACGACCAATAACTCAATGAGTGTGAAGAACTTACGCCTCTCGTTGCGGGTGCCCCATGCGATTGCTCTGGTGCAGATGTTTGAGTTCATGGAACGGTCTCCGATTGGTTAGGAAAATGGTATGCAAGGCGGTGCGCTGATCCGATAACTTGATATATTCTAGCATATATCTGAGAAAAAGTCAAGTCTTTCCTGCAAGAAAAGTCCAAATCCGAATATCCTGCTTTCAAGGCAATGCTAAAATCTACTGTCTTAGCCCTAGTCAGAACCCCACCAGTTTTGACATGCATGGCCTCAGATTTGCCACTAGTGCCTGACGTGCAGGGCGTAAGTCCCCAACTTTCCCGCGAGCCCTTCATGGTTCGCGGATTGAAGCAGCCTGGGGTTCCGAATAGGTAAAGTGTCTTATCCCTTTTCCACAGGCAAGCAGTCAGCGACCAGGCATTCTCGGCGGGAGCAGGCGAAGGCATAGCCTTGGACGCGGGTGTACTGTGCGCAGATGAGCGTGTCGTCGCCGTAACGGCGTTCCTTGAACTGGCGCACGGCGGCCTTGAGCGTCTCCGCCAGACGGTCTGGGACGGCGGTGGTCTTCACCTCAATGAGCACGCATCGCGAGTAGTCCTTGGCGGCGACCATGAGGTCAACGTAGCCGTCTCCTGCGGGGTAATCGGAGAATACGTCGAAGTCCGCCGAGGCCCCCGCGAGAATGCCGTGCAGGAACGCCTGGTAGAACTCCCCATGGAAATTTCTGCTGGAGATGAGGCTGGAGAGAAGGCGGCTCAGGTGTTCGCTGGCTCTCCCTGTGTCGCCGTCCAGCAGTGCGTCCAGCAACGGAACGCCGACTTTGACAGGGCGGTAGTCCTTCTTCAGCCAGGACATGAACCGCTCGGCTATGGCCTCATGCACCTCATGGTTGGGGATGCGCATCAGCGCGGACTTCGCGCCTGGGGGAACTGGGGCGGACGGCTTCAGGTAGCCCGTGAAAAGCATCGTGCACCAGAGCACATCTGGGTCACTTCCGAATTCGCTGTAAACCGTGTTTTCGGTGATGGGCAGTTCGACATCGCCACCGTCGAGCAGTTCCTGCATCTGCCTGGTAGTCCGTGCGCTGCGGTCGGAGAGAAGCAGACTTCGGATGATGTCGTTGCCGGAGGTGTTAATCCAGTGCCCTGCGGCCTGCGGGGTGTGCTTTGGGTCTTCCAGCGTGCCCGACACGAAGAAGGCGACGCTCAGGGGATTGTAGATTTCGGTCTCCCCGAACAGGTAGCCGTCATACCACTGGCGGACGATTTCCCTGCACTCCTGAAGTCCGGCGGCCTCCAGGAACGCCTCCACCTCGTTGGCTGTGAAGCCAAAGCGCTCGCTGCCCGGGCCAGTGTTCAGGATGGTGTTCACGTAGGGGTTGTTCAGCCCCGTGAAAATGCTCTCCTTGGCAATCTTAAGGCAGCCAGTGATGACCCCCCAGCGCAGATGCGGATTGTCCTTGAAGGTATCCATCATCAGGGCACGGACAAATGGCAGCATCTCGTCGTAGAAGCCGTTGAGGAAGGCGTCCTGCAACGGCACGTCATACTCGTCCAGCAGGATGACGCAGGGCTGTTTGTAGTGCTGGTGAAGGAATGCGGCAAGGTCCTTCAGAATGCCGGGCGAGACAAGGGAGGTGGGTTGGCACTCCAGCATCTGAACTAAGGATGCACGTGTCGGAAACAGAAGCGGGTTTGCCTCGTAGATGAATTGCGAAAAAGGATTTATGGCGTCCTTGACTGCAAATGCCAGAGCCTGTTGGTCGTTCTGGATGTCCCTTTGTGAGCAATTCTTGAAGGAGAGGAAAATGACGGGGTACTTGCCCTGGTGCTGGCGACAGAGTTCCGTCTCGCGGGAGATGGCCAGTCCGTCGAACAGGTCGGCGTTCTCCTCGGCCTTCTGCACGTCAAAGAACGCCTGGAGCATGCTCTGGTTCAGGCTTTTGCCAAAACGGCGTGGACGCGTGTACAGGTTCACTTCGCGGTCATTCTGGATGATGTCGCGGATGAGCAAGGTCTTGTCCACGTAGTAACTGCCGTTCCGGATGAAGGCCGGAAAGTTGCTCGAAGAGGTCTGGACGCGGATGGGCGGTTTCATCGTTTCTTTCCTCCTGTTTTACATATTCTCGCGGATCGAGGGACGGCGGGCGTTGGCTGCCGTCGCCTCCTGCTTCGTGGCGCGGCGCAGTGAAAGATTGTCGAAATGGTAGTGTCCGTTGGGCCAGAAGGCATAGAGTTTGAGGAGCAGCCTCTGCGGACGGAACTGGGGGATGGAGGGCAGTTGGAAGCCCAACTCGAAATGCTGCCACTCGTTGCTTCCGTCCAGACGGCAGACCAGGGTGTGGCGGTAGCACATCAGGTAGTCTCCCTCACGGGATGGACGATACAGTTTGTCAGGGCCAAACATCTCGGAGTAGCCCACGCCATCCCCATAGTATTCGTGAAACCAGGAGGAGTCCTGCCCCGCCTTGGCGCCGGTCACCTTCTGGAAACCGCGCACAAAGACCATCGGGGCCGCCAGTTCGGTGCTCTTGAACTTGCTTTTGACGTCACAGGAGAGGATGAACCAGCGGTCATCCTTCTTCACATCGATGGGGGCTGCGTAGGCCCAGGCCCCCTCGTGCGCCCCCACCGTGTCGTATTGTCCGCCTTTGCCCGGGACTTTGTATGCATCGGGATGCTCCGCGTAGGCCTTCTTGTCCTTCTGGAGCACGCTGGTGTCGATATGGATGTGTCCGCCTGGATTGCCGCCATCCTTGTCCCATTTGGCGGTTATGCCGTCCAGTTTTGCCCAATGGGATGGCTGACGCCCCTTGCCCTTCTCCAGCGAGCCGTTCTTGACCAGGCTATCCTCTGCGGTCAAGGCACTCAGGCAAGAGGCCAGCAATATGGCGGTCAGTGTTTTCATCGTTTCACCTGCTGGTATTCCTGGACGGCGCGGTGCGCCATCTGGCGGAGAAACGCGCAATCCTCCTTGGAGACGGTCGGGGAGTCGTAGGCGAGCGCGGTGGCGGGGCGTCCAAACAGACTCTCGAACCAGACCGCCGCCTGCAGGTACTCCCCGCGTTCATTGAGGTGGATGTTGTCGGCGCGAATCTGAAGGCTGCCGTCCTCTTCTTTGCGCCAGAAAAATCTTCCAACGGGGTCGGATGCCTGCGGCGGGAGGTCGGGCCAGCGCAAGGCGGCGATTGCCTCGGCGGAACTCTCCTGGAACTTTCGGGCGTCATTCATGCGGGTGAGCCGCACCGCGTCCCCCGTGGGGATGACGCGAAAACCGTATTTCTCAGCCAGGGCACGGTATGCCCCGACAATCCGCGTGTGCATCTCGTCCTGATGAAATCCCCATGTCGGTTCGCCAAGGCTCGTGATACGCGGGTCGTTGGCGCGATATGCCCAGGTCTGCTGGATGACGATTTCCGCCTGGGGCGCGTATTTGCGGATGGCCGCAATCAGTTCCTCCGCCCAAGGCTGGTAACTTTCGGGCTCCCAGGAGCGCGGACTGGCCTGCTGGATGGTCACGATGTCCCATTTCTTATGGGTGAGTCCTTGCAGAAGGTTTCCTTTCCCCTCTCGCACCGGCTTCTTCACGCCCGATTCCCAAACGGTGAATTTGTAGGGGTATTTTGCCTTGCCTGGCGCGGCCGCCTCATCCTCACGCAGATTCATCACGTGTCTTTCCAGCGGGCATCCTCCAATGTAAAGGCTGCCCAGGGTCAGACGGCATTCTGGAACGGTCGCCACCATTTGCGGTAGATTTTTCCCAACGCAGATGGAGAAACTGTTGCCAATCATCAACACGCTTAAGGTCATGGAGGCAAGCATAGTCAAATTGTGGTTGCAGGTGGTGGTTTGTCATTGAGGTGTGGATACTGTAATCCATCCAGCCTGTTTTTCAACTGGATGGATTGCATTCCCCAAAGGTCAATTCCAATCCACGTCTTCCCGATTGTATTCGGGTTTCACGAGGGAAACATATTCCACGCCCGGGTAGGTGGGGCGGGTTGCGGACATCAGGCGTTCCAGGTCTGCACCGCGCAGTTCCTCCAGCAGTCGGCTGCGCAGACGCTCTCGCTGTTCCTGCGGATGCGACAGGGCATGGCTGACGTAAGAGCGCATGCCAGGGTCCCCATAGACCAGTTCTGGAAGTTGCGGGGCTATCATGGCCGCCTGGCGCGTGCGGATGGCCTGCGCCAGCGCACTCCCGTCCCGCCTCTCCGCGCAGATGACCGTCTTGTCCAGTTGCCCGAATATCCCGTGATGGCAGTCCGTGCTGCCGACGAAGACGGGCAGCCGTCCGCACCTCTGCCATTCGTCGAAGAACTCCAGGTTGCGTTCAATGGCGTCGACGCCAGGGCATTCGGTGGGGGCGGCGGGCGGGAACCAGTATCGGTTGAAGGCCTTCCCGTAGGTCGTCGGGTGGTTCCACTGCACGATGGCTCCAATCCGGTGCGCCTCCGACTCCAGTTCCTGGAAGGGACGATTGATTTCAAAATACTCCGTCAGCGGGTAGAAGTTGAGGTGGAATCGATTGTTCATCGTGAGTTCCTCGCCGACTGTGAACTGGTAATTCCAGCCGGCCTCACGGCAGGCGCGTTGCGCATCCAGCGCGCCGATTACCCCGTTGTGGTCGGTGATGGCCACAAAGTCAAGGCCGACGGAGGCCGCCGACAGCAGAAGAGTCGTGGGTTTGACGCAGCCGTCGGAGTAGATGGTGTGGGTGTGGGGGTCGCCTACCCACAATGGCGCGGGTGGCATGGCGGGGGCGAACTTCTTGCACAGGTCGGCGGCGCGCAGACTGCGCAGTTCCTCTATCTGCTGCTCCGTGATGGGCCGTCCAGCCAGCAGCAGCCTGGCGAACCCCATCGCCAGTTCAGCGGGCGGCGCACAGACCGAGTACACGAGACTGCCCTGACGAACAAACAGGAGTGTGGTGCGGTAGTGGTATTCGGGGCAGTGTCCGGCGGAAACGCTTCCTGGCGGCGGAGTTCCTGCGCAAAGCGTCATCCCATAGTCCTTGCAGTCGGCGAAGGAAATCTCCGGAATGCCTTGTTTTGCGCCGAAGGCACGAACTGCCGCAGCCACTTCGCCAGGGGCGTCTGGCTGGACCGCCACCGCGTCCGGCGAGAGTTCCAGCGCCTCGTGCAGCCGCAGTCTCACGCAATCATACAGGTTGTCCTGGAACAGCAGGCAGACATCGCGGGATGGCTCATAGTCCGTGTACAGCATTCCGCTTTCCGCCGGAATCCCCGTCGCCAGCAGCGACTCATCCCCTTCGTCCATCGGCCCCTCCGTGACTTCCGGAAACAGGCGGCGCTGGCGCCGCAGGAAGGCGACAGCCTCCTCTGCGGATGCGAATCCGTTGCAGCGGGCGTAGCCAAAGGGAAGCGAGCCGCTGAACAGGGTAATCTGCGCTTTGCGAGTCAGCCTGCCCTTGGGATATTCGACGGCCAGCCCCTCCGGCGCCAGCCTGGTGAGTTCCAGCAGCCGCAGGAGAGGCGTTGCCTCCGACGGCAACGCACGCCCCTGAAGGATGGCCAGGCGGCAGCGCACTTCGAGAAGGGCTTTGGACAACTCGTCCCCAGGGAGGCAGACAGTCGTGTTCAGGAAATCCACGGCGGAGGCGAAGGCAAGCCGTGCCTGGAGCTGCCCAGTGGTGAGCCTCTCATCCAATCCTGCCAGGAAGTCGGAGCACCCTTCTAGTACAACGACGGGGAGCGCGCGGATGCCCAGGGGGACTCCTTGGGCGGTCGGCTGAAGCACAAGCGCGCAGGCGTCAGCGCCCAGGTCGTCAGTGCCCTCCAGGTCGCCTCCCTCTGGTGGAAGGGCAGCCTGAAGGAGAACCGTTCCGTCTTTGCCCAGGATGCTGGCCGTCAAGGAGTCCCCAAGGGGCGCGGCGGAGATGGTCACCCGATGGGCGGCAAAGGTGGCGTGACTCCGCCAGTCCGCATCCAGGCAGCGCTCCGCGCTCTCCTCTTCCGTGGTCAGGCGGACGGGAAAATAGGAGGCGGGTGCATGGTTGGACATCAGGTCAACTCCACCCAGGTTGAAGATTTGCAGGCGTCCGGCGCCGGATAGGTGGTTGAGGCGGATTTGCAGGGCGAACTCCCGTCCCTCTCTCCACTCTTCGTCGCCCAGGAAATGTGAGAGCAGCGTGAGGTCCAGGGCGTACCCCTTCGGGGTGCTTTTGAATGCAAGCCGGACCCATTCGTCCGGACAAGGGACAGGTGTGAAGGCGTGCCATTGCGGGAGGTCACTGCCCTCCTGGGGCGGAGCCATCACCAGGTGCGCCAGCGGGAAAGAGGATTTGCCGTAGGTGAGCGGCGCTCCGCAGGGACCCGCCAGGAACAGTTCCATGCTGTCGCCCCGCCAGAGTTCACCATCCTGGAAGTTGTTGAACGGGGTGGGCGTCTGGACATCAAGGCGAAGTTGAAGCGAGTCGGTTGCCCAGCCGACGTCGCAGGTGGCGGTGAACGAGCCGTCCCAACCGCCGGAAAGCGCCAGCTGCCAGGCCTCCTGGAACTTCAGGCGACGTGTTCTGCCCTGGCATAGTTGGATTGCAGGATGGTGTCCTGGCACGGCAAAACAATTGCCGTTGCCGATGAAAAGCGATTTGGCCATGTTGACGTGGAAGGGAAGATTGCAAAATGGAGACAGGAGATACCTATTCAGCCCCCCCACCTGTTTTGACGTGCGGGGCATCAGATTTGCCACAAGTGTACGACGTGCCAAGTGTGAGACCCCAACCTGCCCGCGAGGCCTCAGGTCTCGCGGATTGAAGTGGCCTGGGGTTCTGAATAGATACAGCAGGAGAATACTATGCCTGTTTTCGCGCAGATTGCAAATGATCCATTCAACGAAAGTCGTCTGCGCAGTGGGAGATGGTCAGGGATTTGAGCCGCCCCTGGAAATTGCGTGGCCTTCCGTCCTTGCCGGGGGAGGCGTCCCCGCCGAATGATGCGTGGACATTCCAGAGCGGCACTCCGCTGACCTGCCAGGACTCCTGGCGGTCGTTGGCTTTCAAGGTCATCGACTCTCCATCGTAGCGCAGAACGAGGCGATTCCAGC
>JAFRLP010000599.1 GCA_017431185.1 Victivallales bacterium
AGCCACGAGGCGAAGATGGTGCCCCTGGGCGGATTCGAACCGTCGACCAATTGATTAAGAGTCAACTGCTCTACCGACTGAGCTACAGAGGCGACAGTGGGTTGAATTGGTGCCCCTGGGCGGATTCGAACCGTCGACCAATTGATTAAGAGTCAACTGCTCTACCGACTGAGCTACAGAGGCATTCCCTTTTCAAACAACTTCTAATAAGATACACCCATTTCCGCTGTTTTCAAGTAAGCAAGCCGTTTTTTTCAACGCATCTCAGAATTTCCAGACTGTGCCAGCCGGTTTTGCGGAGGGGAGGAACACGGTGAATTCACTGCCTTCCCCCTCTTGGGAGTCAAGGACAATCCATCCATGGTGATGCTCCACGCAACCATAGACCATGGACAGTCCCAGGCCAGTCCCATTCACGCCCTTGGTGGTGAAGAATGGCTGGAAAATCTTCTCGCGCACCTCTGGGGAGATGCCTTTCCCGCTGTCCTTTACGCTCAGGAACACGTAGTCCTCCGCCCGTCCTGCTGGGGCAGGGCTTTTTTTCCATTGTGGCATATCCGACACCACTTGTCCCAGTTTCAAGGTGATGCGTCGGGTGGAAGCCTCTCCTGGACGCAGGGCGTCGCGGGCGTTGAACAGAAGATTCAGGATGATTTGCTGGAGTTGCGTGGAGTCCCCTTTGACCATAACGGGGTCGGGCGGAGTCAGAAAACGGAAGTCGATGTTCTTGAGTCCCGCATTGAACAGGTCGGCGGTTTTGCGCGCAACGTTGCCCAAGTCCTGGATTTCCTCCTGGTATTTTCCTTTGCGGGCGAAGCCCAGCAGTTTGTTGATGAGTTCGGCGGCCCGATGGATGGCGTCGTCAATGGTGCCGAGCATGGCACGTCCGGCCCCTGACAGCTGCTGTCGGGCAAGGCTGTCCACACTGGACTGAATGCCTTGCAGGAGATTGTTGAAATCGTGGGCGATTCCGCCGGCCAGCAGGCCGACGGCCTCCATGCGCTGGGAGTGGAGCAGTTGCTCCTCCAGCGCGTGACGGCGGCTGGCCTCCTGGTGCTGGCGGGTGGTGTCACGCATGATGCAGACCGCCATCGGCATATCCGACACGCCAGCGGGAGCGAGGGTGAATTGGATGTTTCTTTCATCATCGTCCACTGGCCGTCGGAGAATCATATTGTCAAAGGGGGCGCATGGCTCGTCATGCGCATCTCCCCAAAGCAATTCCCAGGTGCCGGCCCAGTCAAGGGGGCGGTGAGCATTGGTGTAGATGCATTCGGCAAGATTGAGCTCCTGCCCGATGCGGAGAGGCTGAAGAGTCTTGACGGCACTGCGGTTGGCATTGACAATCACCCCGTCCTGCCTGACCAGAAAAATCATGTCCTGGCTATTGTCAAAGACTGCGTTGTAACGTCCCGCCCACTCTTCCGTGCTTTGCCTCAACTGGCTGGCTGTCTGCAAGTGTCCGATGATGGTGGAGAGGATTCCGAAGGTTCGGCGTTGCTCAAAGGTGCTTTTACTTGTCAGGCGCAGGTAGAAATCCGCCAGCAAAGAGGTTGCGCTGGCCAGGGAAAGCCAGGTCAGCCACACTTCGGGGGGGATTTGCCGTGGCGACAGGGAGGTCGAGATGGACTGCAGGCCCAGGCAGACCGTGAAGAAAACCAGCATCTGCGCCAGAATGCAGATGGCGACGGGCAACGGGTAGCGCAAGTTGCGCATCCACTGGTAGGAGACGGCCAGCAGCAAAAAAAGGACAATAAGAATGGTGCTGAAGAGCAGGAGCGAGAACATTCGGCTTGGCGCGAAGAAACGACCGACCATGGTGATGATTTCCTCATTGACAGTCGTTTCCGCCTTGAGTCGCGCGAGCAGGATTTGCGTGATGCCGAAAAAGCCGGCCACAGCAATGAACAGTCCGAAGAGAAAACGCTGTGCCTCCAGTGTTCCTTCGTCCTCGTATAGAACCAGAAACAGCACAAGGACAGGGAGCAGCAACGCGCCGTGGGCAAGAATTCCCCCGCCGCTCAATTCGAAGGCGCCGACAAAGCCTGGGAAAAAGCAGTTTTGCGCCAGCACAAACAGCATTCCTGCCATCAGGAACATTGGAATGATGCCGAACAACCGTCGCAGCCAATGCAATAGAATGAGCGCTAAGGTTAGCCCGAACAGCTGGATGAATGAATTGAGCGCTTGTATTTGCCACATGGCAGTGAATCATCTTGACCGGGCTTTGGAGGGCCTCACTGTTCTTCGTCAATGTCGTAGGAGAGTTCGGTGGTGGAGGTGATGCGCTGGATTTCCTCGATGGTGGTGCGTCCGTCCGCAACTTTCAGCCAGCCATCTTCACGGAGGGTTTTCATGCCTCGTTCCATGGCGGCCTTGCGGAGTTCGGAGGTGCCAGCGTGGTCGGCGACCATATCCTGGATTTCCTCGTCCAGCAGGAAGAATTCATAGATGGCGACTCGTCCCCGATATCCTGTATGATTGCATTCGAGACAGCCTTTGCCTTTCCACGCCTGCACCTCCTCGGGGGTGACGCCGCAGGTTTCGGCGATTTCAGCGCGGACACGGCGGGGAATGGCCTCATCCTCAGCCTTGCAATGCGGGCAGATGCGGCGGACAAGACGCTGGGCGAGGGCGGCGACCAGTGCGGAGGCCACCAGATAGGGCTCCACGCCCATGTTGATCATGCGGTTGACGGCGCCGACGGAATCATTGGTGTGCAGGGTGGAGAGCACCAGGTGGCCAGTCAATGCCGACTGGATGGCAATGTCCGCCGTTTCATTGTCTCGGATTTCGCCGACCAGAATGATGTCGGGGTCATGGCGGAGGATGGAACGCAAGGCGCTGGCGAAGGTCAGGCCAATCTCCGCGTGCATCTGGATTTGCGTGGTTCCCTCCAGTTCGTATTCGACGGGGTTTTCGACGGTGATGATTTTGCGTTCGGGATAGCGTCCCCGCACAAAGGCGAGAGCGGCGTAGAGCGTGGTGGTCTTACCGCTGCCAGTAGGGCCAGTCACCAGAACAATGCCGTGGGGCAGCGAGACCAGTTTGCTGAGAATGGCCAATTGCACGCGGTTCAGTCCGAGTTTGCCCATTTCAATGAAAATCGCGCTGGAGGCGAGGACACGGAGACAGACCGTCTCCCCGAAACGGGTCGGTATGATGGAGACACGCAGGTCGGTTGGCTCGCCGTTGAGAATCATGCGGATGCGTCCGTCATGCGGGAGACGCTTTTCGGCGATGTTGAGCCTCGCCATGATTTTCAGGCGGGAGACGATTGCCTCGTGAAGATTGGCCATGCCCGGAGGGGTGGGAATCTCGCGCAGCATTCCGTCAATGCGGTAGCGCAGTCTTTCGCGTCCTCTGAATGGCTCGATGTGAATGTCGGTGGCGTGCTGTCGGGTGGCCTCGGTGATGATTTCATTGACCAGCTGTATGATGGAGGCGTCATCCTCCGTCTCCTTCACCTGGGAGTTGACGACCTGCTCCTCCTTGTCGTCAAACGTTCCTTCGGGTGCGCCTTGCTGCTGCGTCTTGCGTTCCTGGTTGAGCTGGAGGACTTTGCCCGCGCCCAGGCCGTAGATTCGCTTGAGGTTGTTGTCAATGTCGGACGGCGTGGCCAGCACGGGCTCGATGCGCAGTCCCAGGACCAGGCGGAGCGTCTCACGGTCGCGGATGGCGGGTGGCGTGGCGAAGGCGGCCTTCAGGGTGCCGCGCTCCAAAACCAGCGGAACGCATTGGTAGCGCAGAGCGACCTTGGCGGGCACTTTGGCGATGGCGTCCTCTTTGGGCGGCTGTTCGCCGATGATGACAAACGGCAGGCCGGTCGTCTCGGAAAGCGCGCGGAAGACGGTCTCCTGCGTGGAGAACCCCAAGTCCAGAATGGCCTGGTGTTCGGGAATCTGGGCACGGCGCACCCTGCGACGCACCTGTTCCGCCTGTTCGTCGGTCAGTTCATGGCGGGACAGCAGTTTTTCCAGGAGAGACGCGGAATTTGTGGGAGTATATTCGGTCATTTAGACTCCGATATGATAAATTCGTGCTGTTTTCCCTTGGGGATGATGGTGAACCTGCCGTTTTGGACAATGCGCAGTTCATTGGGCGTGAAGTCCTTGATCTCCAGCAGGCCGAGAATCCTGGCCCCTGGATTGGCGGCCTTGGCCTCCCGCCGCGGCCCTTTGGAATCGGTGGCCGAATAGAAGGCGACTTTGCGCGTCTCCGCGCCGATGTAGCCCCGATAGGAGACCACAACCTTACGGGGAGGTACAGGCGGCGGGACTGGCTTCGGCGGCTCGGTCTTCTTCGGCGGCGGGGCTGGCTTCGGCGGCTCGGTCTTCTTCGGCGGCTCGGTCTTCGGGGCCGACGTTGGGTCTGTTTTCGGAGAAGGCGAGGACGGTGTTTTTTTGCCACTCTCGGCAGTAGGCGTCTTCTGCGGTGGCGTTGTTTTCGGGGGAGGCGGTGCAGGAACTGGCTTGGCAAAGGCGAACGGATTGGCCGAATGGTCAGCGACTTTCGGAGCCTCCAGATAATCCGCCTGGCTCAAGTCAAAAAAGGAGGGCATTCTGGGAACGGGGGAGTTGCTGGAGGTTTTCCCCTCCTTTTCACTGAAACTGCACCAGGCAATCACCAGAAGCAGACCCAGCAGCAGGAACAGCGCCAGCAGCAGTAGGTGCCGTTCCCATTCATCAAGGAATATGTGCCGAAATCTGTCCATTGAGAGTTGTCACATTCCTCCCGGCAGGGGAGGAAGGGTCTTTTTGACTTCCATCTTGACTGCCTCGCCAGCCTTGGGCATGAAGAAGGAACTGCATACCACCCTGGCCGTCAGGTCGTGGGTACGGAAGAAGCCGTCCTTGTCCCCCTTGTCGGGATTTTTTCCGCCAGTGCGGGGCGGTGTGGTGACCAGTTCCATCTGGATGATGGGATAGAAATGGTTTTCCGAACAGAGCGACTGCACAAATCTGCGGAATGCCTCCAGTTTTCCCCGCACTTCCATCTGGACGGGAAACTCCAGCAGATAAGCCTCCGCCGATGAGTCGGACAGGGCGTAGGCGCGCATGGGGCAGATATGCACCTGGCTGGCGGGACGCCCGCGGCTGGAACGGCTCTGGGTGACCCGCAACCCTGCGCCGACGGCGCAATCCACCACGCCCTGCGTCGTCCACAATTTCAGCAGCATCTGGTATTTGTGTGGCTCGTTGGTGGACTCGTCCATGCCGTAAATGGACTGGTCAAGATTGACCTTATGGCCGAGCAGGTAGGTGTCCAGCCGGTCATACTGGTCTTTGTACTCGGTCTGCGAGGCTTTCTGCATGAAGTCCTGGAGCGAGCCGTATTCGCCGATGATGCGCTCATGGAACTGGCTTGTGGCTCGCCGCAGGACATTTTCGGAGTATTCCCGAAGCCCCTGGCCCGTCCCCGTGCCCAGGTCCTTGTCGATGCGCTTGCGGTAATCCCGGAGCAGGGCGTCCAGACGGGAGGCGTCCCTCGGCCAGGCGGAGGATTTCAGCTGCCCCTCCAGCCCCTCGCGCTCTGCGCGCAGGCGGTCATACTCCTGCCATTGCGGACGCAGACGGAACATCCATGCCAGCAGGCACGCAACGGCCAGCAGAAACACTACTGCCACAAGATTCTGATGGCATTTGGGCCACTTCATGAGTTCATTTCTTCGCGGGGGATTTGGGCGGGAGTTTGACGGTGGCGCTGGCAAAGGGAAGCTTCAATTTGAAGACGGTGTGCTCGCCGAACTGGAAACGCTGGGAGCGCAGGTAGTTTTCCCACGGCTGCATGACCTGCTGTTCGCGCCCCGTCGCCTCGGTGTTCTCATCGAGCCAATCGACATTGCGGAACACTCCGCTGGCGTTGAGGCGGTTCTGGATGCCAAGAACGGCCTCGAAACGCTTGTTGCCAGGAACGGGAGTGAAGCCGCCGATGAACATCGTCCTGAGCAGCGGCAGGGAATCGACGGCAATGCCGGCGGGTGTGGCGGCGGCGGTCTCCTGCGCGGAATATGGCTCGCCAAAGAGGCTTGTCGGGGCAGGCACGCTTTTTTGGGATGGAGGCGCTTCCCTGGCGACACCGTAGTCCTGATGGCTGAACTCGTCGGTCATATACACGCACCAGTTGCCCTGTTCCAGGGCGGCGGAGACCACCTCCAGCGCCTGCAGGAAACGCTGTCCGCGGCTGCCCATCTCGACGATGGGCAGCATCATGGTCTGGTAGTGCGCATATTCGTCCCGTGCCTTATCCAGTTGGGGAACCAGGTGGGCGCAGCTGTTGAGTTCAGTCATGCCTTCCTGAAGCACCACCTGCCGTTGGGTCAGCCAGACGTCCGCGCAGACCATTCCGGCAACCACAGTCATGAAGAAGATGATGGTTGCCCAGACCAAATAGGGGAAACGGTCTTCTCGGGCGCGCTGCCAGCGCAGAAGGCGCGGAGCCAGCGAGAGGGAGAGATGCGCCAGCCCGACGTCCTGCAAGGCAAGGCCGTAGGCAACGGCGAATTCAGGGGAGGGGGGTGCGCCGTCGGCAAGCACGGGGCCGAAAACCTCCACGGGACAATCCCAGGTGCGCGAGAGATACGCCGCCAGCCCTGGCATCCGCGCACCACCGCCACATAGCCAGATCCGGGCGATGGGATTCGGCGCGATGGAGGCGGTCTCGCCGTCTCTCCAATGGCTGATGGTGGCGCGCATTTCACCGGCAAGCTGGAGTGCGCACGCCAGAAGCGGACTGGCTTCGGTGTCCCAGTCGGGGCTCCACGTGGCCCGTCTGGCCAGCGCCTCCTTTTCGGTGACGTTCAGGCTGGCCGCCATCGCCTGAGTGAACCTGTTGGCCCCGAACAGCAGTCCGCCGGTGTAGAGCACATCTCCGCCCGCCAAGATGACGGCGGTGGTGTTCTCCGCCCCGATGTCGAGCAGGAGATGCACTTTGGACTGGTCAGGCGCAACAGGCGTCTCCTGCTTATCGTGTGCATTGACCTTCAGTTTGCCTTCTTTGGGGGATTCCAGCAACTCAGGATGAAGCTGGAACAGGGCGTTGGCCGCCGCCAGCCCGTTCATCGCCATTTCATGCAGTGCAACGCCCGCGCCAGCGTATTTGTCCGCCAGTTCCTGGATGGCCTGCTCACGGCATACGCCGATGAGAATGGGGTTCTCGCGCCCCAGGGCGGGAGGCATGCACTGGTAGTCGGAGAGGAAAGGCTCATCCGACAGGCCAGCCAGCTGCGCCGTCTCCAGCGCGACGGCCTTCTCCAGGGCCTCGCGTTTGGCGTTGGCCACAAAGTTGCTCACCTGCGTGGTGCAGAGATACTGCGGCACGCCTAGAACCGCCCGCTGCGTCGTCAACCTGTTCTCGCCGAGCCACTTGGGGAGCCCGTCACTGCCGTAGAGTTCGCTCTCGTCCAGAATCCCCTCCGCCGCAATATCAAGTCGGGCGTGGCGGAGGATTTTCACGCCACCTCCAGAGCGCGCAATGCCAATGGCCTTGACCGATGTCTGGCCAAGGTCAATGCCGTATGCGTGTTTGGCGGGGCGGTATCTCATTTGACAGGCGCTGGATTCGCGGTCTCCTGCGTCTCCACGTATTCTCCCTTTTCGTTCAGGATGTGAGCGGTGACGAAAATCAGGAGATTCTGCGGCACATTCGTCGTGGTGGTGTGGCGGAACAGCCAGCCAATCCAGGGAATGTCTCCCAGCAACGGGATTTTCTTGACTGTCTTGGTGGTGGCCTCGCTCAGCATCCCCCCCAGCACGACGGTTTCGCCGCTTTGCAGTTTCACGGAAGTGCTGATTTCATGGTTGTAGGTGATGGGGAGCTTCGCCCCCGAGCCGGAGTCGCTGTCCTCGTCGCCTCCTGTGGAGTTGAACATCTCCCAGCCGACCCACTCCTTGATTTGCGGCTTGAGCACCAGCATCAGGGTGCGCCCGTCGTTGCCGATGTTGACCTTGACGTCAAAGACCAGCCCCAGCTGCAGTTCGGTGGGGTCGCCGTCCGGCACCAGGACGTAGGCGTCGCCGCGGTTGTCGCCGCGGTCAATGGTCTCGACTTCGTAATCCTCGTAATACCACTTGGTTTCACCGCGCCGAATGTGCGCCACCCGATTGTTCAGGACCGTGATGCTGGGGGCCGACAAACTGGTGGTGGAGGCCTTTTTGTCCAACGCGGAAATCAGTATGTCAAACGAGCGGTTGCCGATGACTCCGCCCAGATTCAACGCGCCGACTCCATCGACATTGCCCGCAGTCAAGGCCCCAAGTTCGGTCAGGAAATTGATTTCGCGCAGACTTTCCCTCAAGGACGGGTCACGGTAGGCCGCCTGCATCCGCTGGGTGATTTGCGCGCCGACGTCCTTGAGGTCATCCCGGCTGACCGTCAGGAAGCGCGCTTCGATGGACACCTGCTTGGGGGGACGGTCGAGTTCCCGGATCAACTCCTCCGCCAGGCGCAGGTTCTCGCGGGTGTCGCGGATGATCAGCACGTTGCGGTCTGGGTAAAGGCGGAACGAGGCCCCCGCAGGGCTGTCCGCCATGAAGGTGGTCAGGGCGTCCTGAAGTTCCTTGTCCTCCGAGGAGGAACCGCTGGAGGCGGAGGTGCCTTTGCCCCCCTCCAAGCCGCCCGCTCCGCCAGGGATGGAAGGCACGCTGCCATGCGGCAGACGGATAATCCTGGTCTCCAGCGCGGGGCCGTTTCCACCATTCTCCTCGTCCTTCTGGGAGGCGGTAATCCAGACCACGTTGGCCCCCAAGTGGAAGGCAATGCCCATGTTGCGGGAGATGTAGCCGAGGATTTCCCTGAGCGGCACCTCATCGACCGCAATGGTCAGGGTCTTCTTGGCCTGGAGCGCGTCATCGGCAATGACATTCAGGCCGACGACGTTCTTGAGAGCCTCGACCAGTTCCGCAATGCCCGCATTCTGGAGATGGATGGTGACTTTGGAGTTATAGACCTCCTCCATTGGCCCGGCGGGCATCTCCAGGGGATTCAAATCAGAGTCGATGACGACAGTGTTCCCATAGCTTTCGGGCAAGACAAAACGGTGTTCCGACGCTTGCCGGATGCGTTGGGCGGAGATGGCCGCACTCCCTTTCGACGTATGCAGTTCGCGGGCACTGCGCAAGGCGCTGTTCAGTTCGGTGATTTCCTCCTGAAAATAGGGGGTCTCCCATTTCTGGAAATCCAGTTGGGAGAGTTTGGACAGACGCATCTCCGCCTCGGCATACTCCCCCTTGGCGACCAGGGAGTGGATGCTGTCCAGTTCATGGCGGACAAGGGTCACGTATTTCGCCTTCTCCTCCGGGGTGATGGGCTTGTCCGCCTGCTTTCGCAAAAAATCGGTCTGGCAACCAGGCAGCAACAGCGCGGCCAGCATTCCCCATGCGGCCTTCTGCAGTAGAATGGATGGTTTGGGCATTGTGTAAACTACCTTGTAGGGTATGCTCTACCGAAAACACTTATAAACATTGAACGTTTCAACCGGGTGATTTATTGGCGTGTGCTTCAATGTTTCAACAGGCAAAGCAGGCGACGGAATGCCCCCCAGCCTGACGCATGGCTGGACGGCTCCGGCGGCATTTCTCCTGAACCTGCGGACAGCGGTCGGCAAAGGCGCAGCCTGGCGGGAGGCGCATCAGCGATGGCACCTGCCCTGGAATGTGCGGCAACCGCTCCACGTCGGGATTGAGGCTGGGAATCGACTGGAGAAGGCCGCGTGCATAGGGGTGGCGAGGATGGGCGAACAGTTCGGCGACACGCCCCGACTCGACGATGCGGGAGGCGTACATCACCGACACGCGGTCGCACATCTCCCAGATGACCCCCATGTCGTGGGTGATGAGCAGCAACCCCGACTCCGGCCCCTTGACCTGGCGCATCAACTCCAGGATCTGCGCCTGTATGGTGACATCCAGGGCGGTGGTCGGCTCGTCGGC
>JAFRLP010000600.1 GCA_017431185.1 Victivallales bacterium
GAGATCAACGACTTCGCGGTCGCCGTGGCCGGCACGGCCCTATGGATCGCCGAGTCCCAGATGTTCCGCAAGACGGAGGACCTGCTCATGGGAAATGGGAATTTCCTCCCCCTGAAGAAATGCACGGACATTGTGGAGGGCAACGCCCTGCGGACGGACTGGCTCCCGCTTCTGGAGCCCCCGCCAGGCGGACAGACCTACATCCTGGGAAATCCGCCGTTCATCGGCGCGAGGATGATGACTCCCGACCAGAAGGCCGACCTGCTGGACGTGTTCGGCCCGAAGTGGCGGAACCTGGGAAACCTGGACTATGTGTGCGGATGGCACCGCAAGGCGGCAGGGCTGATGCGGGGGACGGGTGTCCGCGCCGCATTCGTCTCCACCAACTCGATATGCCAGGGAGGGCAGGTGGCGGACCTGTGGCAGGGGCTCATCCGGGAGTGCGGGGTCCACCTGGATTTTGCGCACCGCACGTTCTGCTGGGACAGCGACAGCAGGGGCAAGGCGCGCGTCCACTGCGTGGTCGTCGGATTCAGCTGCGCGCCGAACCCCGTGCCGCCATTCGTGTGCGACGGCGGAAGGCGCATACCCTGTGCCCACCTCAACCCGTACCTCATCGACGCGCCGGACGTGTTCGTCGGGTCCCGCCAGCATCCGCGCTGCGGCGTGCCCGAAATCGGCATCGGCAACCAGCCCATCGACGGCGGGCTATACCTCTTCACGGAGCAGGAGAAGGACGAGTTCCTCCAGCGCGAGCCGAAGGCGGAGCGCCTTTTCCGCCCCTGGTACGGGGCGGAGGAGTTCCTCAACCGACAGCCGAGATGGTGCCTCTGGCTGGGCGACTGCGCGCCTGACGAACTGCGCTCCATGCCGCTCTGCTATGAGCGCGTCAGAAAAGTCCGCGAATACCGACTCGCCAGCAATCGCGCCTCTACCAAGAAGCTTGCCGACACTCCCACACGATTTCAGACAGAGAACATGCCCAGGGGGAACTACATCGTCATCCCCAGGGTCTCCTCGGAACGGCGGGAATACATCCCGATGGGGTTCATGGCCCCCGAATGCCTGTGCAGTGACGCGGTGCAGCTCATCCCCGACGCGACCCTGTACCATTTCGGCGTGCTGACGAGCAGTGTCCACAACGCCTGGACGCGGGCCGTCTGCGGCAGGCTGGAGATGCGCTACCGCTACTCGAAGGACATCGTCTATAACAACTTCCCGTGGCCTGATGCGGGGGAGGAGCAATGCGGGGCCATCGCGGAGACCGCCCAGGGCGTCCTTGACGCCCGCGCCCTGTACCCCGACTCCTCCCTGGCGGACTTGTACGACCCCGTGACCATGCCCCTAGAGCTGCGCCAGGCCCACCACCGCAACGACCATGCCGTGATGGAGGCCTACGGCTTCCCGCCCGGCCTGCCCGAGTCGCAGATCGTCGCCGAACTGTTCAGACGGTAGCCAGCCCACTTTCAGCCCCTACAAGGCAATAACGCCTTGCTATTATTGCATTTTTATTCTCTTTTACGTTGTTTTATTGTCAAAATCAACTTTTTTATTTTATTTAAAAAGTTGGATAAAAAATGAACAAAGCCCTTGACAAGATTGCAGCCTATGCTATATTAGTATGGAGTTCCTTTTGTGGAGAGTGTAGCCAGGAGAGTGCAATGCCAAAAGTGGATGCCTTGCTGAAGATGCTGTTCGAGAACGACGTGGCGGTCGCCGATGTGTTCAA
>JAFRLP010000601.1 GCA_017431185.1 Victivallales bacterium
GGCACCTTTGAGATACCGGAAGGCGTGTCGCTCATCGGGAGCAGCGCCACTGCGGCCTTGCCATTGGAGCATGGCGGAGTGTCGCGGGAGCACTGCAAAGTGACCCGTCACGGCAATGAGGTGGTCATTGAGGACTTGCACAGCCGAAACGGCACCTTTGTGAATTCCCACCCCATCACGGAGGCGACGGTGCTTCGTCACCAGGACCACGTTCAGATAGACGAGGTGCTGCTGCTTTTCCGTGCGTCCGGGACGGTGGAGTCGGACAACACAGGCAACCAGGAGGAGGTCCTTGACAACACGCTGGGCTTTGTCAAGCGCACTTTCGAGCGAGTGGCAGGGAACATGGGACGTGTCATCCAGGGCAAGGATGACGTGATACGCAAGGTGCTGGTGGCACTCATCAGCGACGGGCACGTCCTGCTGGAGGATGTGCCAGGAGTCGGGAAGACGATGCTGTCGCGGGCGCTGGCCAAGTCCATCGACACCGCGTTCAAGCGCATCCAGTTCACCCCCGACATGCTGCCCACCGACGTCACGGGCATCAGCGTCTTTGACGAGTCGCAGCGCAAATTCGTCTTCATGCCCGGCCCCATCTTCTCCAATGTCGTATTGGCGGACGAAATCAACCGCGGCACCCCGCGTGTCCAGTCCGCGCTGCTGGAGTGCATGGCCGAATCGATGGTGACCGTCGATGGCAATCCCTATGTGCTGCGCAAGCCGTTTTTCGTCATAGCCACGCAGAACCCCGTGGATTTCCACGGGACCTATCCGTTGCCCGAGGCGCAGCTTGACCGTTTTCTGATGCGTCTGAACATGGGTTATCCCAGCCAGGAAGACGAAAAGAGCATCCTGCTGAACCAGGTCGCCGTCAATCCCCTCAACGAGATTCAGCCAGTGGCGGACGGGAATGACCTGCTGCGGTGCCAGGCGCTGGTTCGCAGTGTGCATGTCTCCGCCCCTGTGACGGACTACATCACGACGATAGTCGAGGAGACTCGCCACCATCCCGCGTTGCTGTATGGCTGCAGTCCGCGCGCCTCCCTGGCGCTGATGCGCGCCAGCCAGACTTTGGCAGCCATCAATGGACGGGACCATGTTCTGCCTCGTGACGTGCGTGATTTGGCCACCAGTGTGCTGGCCCACCGTCTGCCGCTGCGGCTGCAGGCGCGCAGCGAATGGCAGGGCAACACCAGCGTCATCGATTCCATCCTGGAAAGTCTGCCGCTCTCCCGTTGGGAAGGCGGTGGCCAGGAGTGAAGCATGGGCAGGCTCATCTGGCCAACCACGCGCGGATGGGTTGTTGCGCTGGGCATGCTGGCATGGCTGGCGATTGCCCTCGTCAACCACGGCGTGTTCCCCTTGTTTCTGATGTGGTTTTGCCTCGCGCTGCTGCTGGTCAGCCTGGTCTATGCGATTTTCTCCCTGCAAGGGGTCACGGTGCGGCGGGCGGCATATGGCCGTGCCGTCGCGGGGCAGATGCTCTCCCTGCCCTTGAAAATCAGCAACAGATCGCGCTGGAAGACGCAGGCGCTGGTCGTGCAGGAGAAAATGGCCTTTACCTTGGAGGGGACGGACATCCAGGCCATCCCCTCGGTGGCGTCACATTCAGAACTATTCTTTGACCGCAAGGTGCTCCCCATACGGCGTGGCGAGTATCCTCTGGACATCCTGGTCTTGCGCAGTGGCGACCCTGCGGGTTTGTTCCGCAGTGAACGGCGTTTTCGGATTTCGGGTTCCCTGGTGGTGTATCCCCCGGCCGAACAGCTTTCAGACCTCAACCTTCACCAGTTTGAGTCACTATCCCTCGCTTCAGGCAGACCTGTCACCGCCACTGGGGTCAGCCAGGACTTCTTCGGAGTGCGGGAATACGCCCCTTCGGACGGGATGCGCTTCATCCATTGGAAAAGCAGCGCGCGCTTCGGGCGGCTGATGGTCAAGGAGTTTGAGCGTGTCTCTGTGACGTCCGTCGCCATTCTGCTGGACGCGGACAAGGAGTCGGTGAACGACAGCGAATGGTCGAATCTGGAATACCTGATTCGGGTGGCGGCCAGCATCTGCGTGACCTGCGCCGAGATGGACTGCACGCTTGCCGTGGTGACTGGCGGAGACAAGCCGTTGACGATTCCCCCGACGCCAGCGGGGGAATGCTGCGAGGAGGCGCTGTACCGACTTGCGACGATGAGCCCAGGCAAGACCAGCCTCTCCATCCTCATAGAGGAGACGGCGCGAACGCTCCCCCGCAACACCGTTGTGTTTTGCCTGAGCCTCAGCGCCGAGGGGCCTGCATTGCTCCATGCCCTGGCCGGATTGCGTGACGCAGGCATGGATGTCCGCTGGTACTGCGCCGACAAGGAGGGCTTCACGGGACAGCCCGCCAAAGGGGAAAGAAAGCACGGGGACTTGGCGCGCCCTGTGCCTCTCACCTCCGGGCAGTCCATCGCCAAGGCACTGGAGGTATGGTGATGAGACGCGGGATAGACATGCCATATTTGACCCAGCTGCTCTTCCTGCTGCTGTTTGAGTCCTGCCTTTTCTGCGGACTATGGCAGGTGGTGGATGTGCGGGTCACCTTGGCCGTGATGGCCATGGCGCCCATCCTGGCCTTGCTGGCCGACCTTCCCCGCAACTGGTACCCTCCCCTCCTGAGGCAGATGATGGCGTTTACGATTGTGGGGGTATCCTTCTGGTGGCTCCAGCTGCGCATCGCCGAGGCCACGCAACCGCTCGATCTGGTGGTAGTGGAGACAGGCGCCGTCATGGCGCTGGGACTGCTGACGGGCGGAAACTACCACGAATACACGCGCCTGGCGTTCCTGAGCGCGGTGTTGCTTGGCTACGGAGGACTGCATCCCGTGCGGGACGTGTTCATTCCCGCCTTCCTGGCAGCCATAGCGCTGATCATCCTATTGCTGTACCAGACCCGCACACGGGCATTGATGCCCATCGGCGAGCAGCGTCCACCGCCAAGTCCGGCGCCGACAATCAACTGGCGCGCCACCCTGACCCATTTGGGGCTGGTGCTGGCGGCGGTAGGTTATTTCATCACCTACTTCCCCATCAACCGGGAGTTGCGCAGCAGGGGACTGATACCCGTCTCCTTCAATGCCAGACAGACCCTGAGCACGCCCGAGTTGTTCCAGAACTGGTTCCGCCCCGCCAAATCCCTGCTGGGGAAAACGGATGGGGAGGAGTCACCCTCCCCTCAAAATCCCACGCAGAGCGCCACGGCAAAGCACCTGATGGACACGCCTGGCGAGGCCCTGGACTCGCGTGACGGAGGCATGGGCAACGCCATGGGGCGCGACCTGGTGTTTCGCGTGGCCAGTCCCGCCAAACTCTACTGGACGGTTCAGCTCTACGACACCTACGACGGAATGAACTGGACCCGTTCCAACTCGCTCATCAAGGGCAGGAACCTGCTGGACACCTACCAGCCGGAGACCGCCCAGGAGGTCGTCCAGGACTTTGCCATTGTGAAGCCCATCAGCCGCTGGCTTCCGTTTGCGTATCGGGGAATTCAGTTGCGCTTTGAGGATTCCTCAGACATCATGACCCTGCCCATCATCACCCGAATGGACGGCAACTGCTTCTGCATGCGCAATGTCCAGCCGATTCCGCTGCCCTGGCGCTACCGCATTCAGTCGCTGGTGCCGGTGGCAGACCTGAAGGCCATTCCCAAGGAGCATGGCCAACGTCGTCGCCTTTATGGCTGGAACTATCGGGCGCTGCCCGAAAAAATCATCTCCGACCGTCTGCGGATTCTGGCGGATGAGATTACTGCGAATGCCGAAACCGAACTGGAGCGCGCCAACGCCATCCGCGACTGGCTGCACAACAACTGTCAGTACACCCTTTCTCCGCCGAGCATTCCCCAGGACGCCGAAACAGTTGACTACTTTCTCTGCGAAAGCCGGAAGGGGTACTGCCAGCACTATGCGCAGGCGATGGTCGTCCTGGCCAGGCTCAATGGCCTGCACGCTCGCCTTGCCACCGGCTTCTCCCCTGGGCAGTACAACCCGCTGCTCAACTGCTTTGAGGTCTATGAATACCATGCCCATGCCTGGGCGCAGATTTTCATCATGCCCTGGGGATGGCTGACCTTTGACGGTGCGCCAGCCGTCAACTTCAACCCCAACCATTTGCAGACACTGCTCAGTTCCATGATGGACCCCTTTGGGGAGAAATGGGGCAGCAGGCCTCCCGAGTTGGATTATCATCCGCCCCGTCCGCGAATCATCCAGCGTGACGCGGCGGTGGAGGCAGAATGGAAGGCCCGGATGGAGGCCCGCAAGCGCGCCGAGCGCAGGGCGGAGGCCAGGCAGACCCAGAACATCGTCGCCCTTCCGCCACCCATCAAAAAGCAGAAAACCATTGCGGAGGAGGCGAAGTCCCTGGCCGCCCAGAACAGCATAACGGCCAATCCAGACCCTCCCGAACTGGTCAAGGCGTATGCCCAGGTCGCCATGGACAGGGCATTGCTGAAGTCCAGGGCGTGGTTGCGTGGCCTGGCCGACCGTGCCCGGCTCCGCTGGCGGCAATTCGGAGCGCGAATCAGGCAATGGGGGGCATGGCTGCTCTCCTTGGGATGGCCTGTCCACGCCGCGCTGGCGACGATGCTGGCGGCAGCCGTCCTCCTCTGGGAGATGCGCCGCAAACTGACTCGGCTGGTACGCCTGAAATGGCGACTATGGCGATGCGAGCGACTTTGGCGGCGCATCTGCCAGGAGCCCATGTCGCCCCGGCAGCGCATTGACTTCTGCCGCATTCTCGCCAACCGGTGGTTTGCGCTGGCGGCGTTCCAGCGTCCGCCCGTCACTGACATGGAGGAACGCCAGACCCTGCTTCCGCTGGATGCGCGGGAGCTGTCCCCTGACTACCTGACCATCGCCCATGCGGCCTTCGACTGCTGGTATGGGCGGGAGGAGCCATCGGCTGCGACGGAGCGGGCGGTCCGCGCGGCGACCGCCCGAATCCGAGAGCAGATTCCGCCCTTTATCCAGAAGGCCGAGAACCGTTATGGCGGAATATAATTTCCATCCCATCTGATATGCCAGATTCCACCGACCAAACACTGACTTGCCTGTTAACCCGCATCAGGAAACGGCTGCGCGCCGCATGTCTTGCACGAAGCACTGGACGGATGCTATGCGGGCTGGCGACTGTCGTGCTGACGATGCGGATATGGATGAGTTTCGCGCCATTGCGCGAAGGAACGGCGGCCTTGCTGTTCGGCGTGGCGGGGACCCTTGCCGCGCTGGCCTTGGCTGGGGCCATTTTCCGCACAGCCTCCGCCTGGAGAGACCTATCGCAGCTGGCTCTGGAGGTAGAGAGACACCACCCTGAACTGATGGACTCCTTTATCTGCGCCGTGCAGTTGGAGGGGATGAAACGCCCCCTGACCTCTCTCGAAAAAATGCTTTTGGAGAGACAGCAGAGCGCAATGCAGACCAATCCTGATTTGATTTTCAAGGTGTTCCGTCCCCGTTCCTCCTGGCCACACGTATTGCTTCCCGTCATGCTGGGAGGGGGCCTTTGGGCAATCGCCGTTCGCACGGAGGCCTGGGCCAACATCCGCATGGGGCTGACAGACGGATTCGGCGAGTGCAGCGGCCTGGTTCTGGAGTGGCAGCCAGACGTGCCAATGGGCACGGACACAAGAATCAATGTTCAGGTGCTGCGGGGCAGCCAACATGCCAGCATAGAGGTGGCGGAGCATGGCGGTTCCCCCTTTTCCAGTCCGATGACACGCCAGACGAGTGACTTCACCTTCACGCACTATGGCGTGCGCCGCGATTTTCGCTTCCGCGTCTCCACGCCCTCCCTGCGTTCCCGTTGGCACACCGTGCAGGTCTATAACCCGCCATTCTGCGAGAGTGAGCATACGGAACTGCGCACGCAGCCGCATACCCACCGTCCGCCTGCCTCGTCCGACAAAATCCAGGACCGGGAATTGGTGGAGGGGGACACGCTTCTCATACGCATACGCACCCAAGCAGGAGTCACCGCCAGCGTTCATCCGCCCAAGGATGGCGCAGCCAAGCCCTTGACGGGCGGCGATGAGCTGTCACTGACCTTCCAGCCGGAGGAGTCTGGCCGCCATGAGCTGACGTTGGAAGACAGGGAGGGACATCAGGCAAAAGTCCCCTTCACGCTGACCATCCAGCCCGATTTGCCGCCGGTTCTGGCCATTGTCGCGCCAGAGCCGGACTCCACGCTCAAACCAGGCGAGTTTCTCCGCATCCAGGCCAATGCCAGCGATGACTTTGGCCTGACGGCATGCCGACTGCATTTCAGCGTCAACGGAGAAGAGACACGGCAGGTGGAACTGCAGGCGGGCGATGGTTCGGAGCGGCTTTGGGAGGTCGCGCACCGTCTGGAGAGTTCAGCCAATGGCCTGCGGGAGGGGGACAGCCTGGTGGCCTGGTTGTCCGTCACCGACAACCGTGCGCCGACTCCACAGAGCGCACGTAGCGGGCTGATGCTCATTTCCGTGCGTCCAGACACATTGCAGGCGGCGCAAAACGGAGGGCAGCAACAGTCATCCAAGCAAGAGGAAC
>JAFRLP010000602.1 GCA_017431185.1 Victivallales bacterium
GCCACGCCGATGATCTGCTCCTCGGTCTCCACCGAGCACGGCCCCGCGATCATCGCGAAGTGACCGCCCCCAATCTTCACGCCATTGACGTCGATGACCGTGTCCTGAGGATGGAACTTGCGGTTCGCGGCCTTGTAGGGCTCCTGGATGCGCTTGACGTCCTCGACGATGTCCAGCGCCTTGATGAGGTCGATGTCCAGCACGCTGGTGTCGCCGACCAGGCCGAGAAGCACCTGGCTGGCGCCAGTGGAGGTATGCACGGTGATATCATGCTTCTTCAGCCATTCGACCAGGTTGTCCAGTTGCGCTTGATTGGGATTCGGCTTTAAGACGACGATCATTTTGAAGACTCCCTTAGGTATGGATTGTGATGACTTGCCTTTACTGAAATGGAAAAAGCCCCGCGGCGATTCGGTATCGCTGCGGGGCTTGAAAGCGTTCCCTCTTTTTGCTCTTGCGTGCTTCCGGTGATGTCCTGGAATCCTAAATCTCTTCAGAAGCGTCAAGGCACAGCGATACCGCTACCGGTTCTAAAGTAGAATCGGTAGGAGTAGGTATAGAGGTATCGCCAGTAGTTGCGGTTCATAGCCGTTGCAAGAAAGGAATTTTCGCTTACTATAAATTCATTTCATGGTTTTTCAAATGATTCCAAGTCAACGACCATGCCCCATGCGAGCACTTTACGTCCGGCCAGGTATTCGTCTCGGATGGCCTGCTGAAGGCGGCTGGCGGGTTGCATGGTCTGCCAGTCGATTTCCTCGGCCTTCTCCTTGCCGAAGACGAACCAGGGGAACTCCTCGGAGGGGTTCTGCTCCAGGAGCTTTCCGAGCCGCTGGAAATGCGCGAAGTTGCTCTTCGGCATCTTCTCGGCGAACAGCGGATTGAGCAGCCAGGAGTGGCAGACACCGTAGCGGGGCCTTAAATCGGCAAAATGCTTTTTCATCAGCTCCAGGGAGTTGTCCACCTCCTTGGGATCCATCGGATAGCCGCCGGGAATATGGATGGCTATCACTGGATCGCCTTCCTGGACGCCCGGAAGCTCCTCCATCGGGATGAAATCCAGCGGCGTCTTCAGCACCTCGTATTCCAGGCGGCCCAGGCGAACGACTTCGCCGCTGACTTCCTTGTGGATCCATCCGCAGGAACGCGCCCAGATGCCGAGCCGCCCGTCATGCCCGGCGCGGTAGGAGTCGCTCATTCCGCGCATCCAGGTGGCGGTGAGGCGGTCGGGAAGATACGGGATGGCACCCATGGCGACCATGAGCTGGAAGAGCCCGCCGAGGTTGCCCAACAGCTTGTCGGGAGTGCCGGTATGCGCATCCGCCCCGTGTACGATGACGTGCTGCAGGAAATAGCTTCCCCACAGCCGCAGCACGAGGTTTTTCCGGGCGATGAGCTCGACCTGCTCGAAGTCGTGACACAGTTCGGGGGTGACGGTGCCGCCGATCCACTGCCAGCGCGCTTCGGCGACTTTCGCAGTCAGAAAATCGGGGAAAGGTTCGCGAAGCAGCCCGGCATTCCAGCCCTTAGGGGTGTCCTGCAGAAGAGTGACACCGAGTTCCTGCGCGACGGATTCCAGCGAGGGGAGGGCGGTGCCCAGTGACACGCGCGGGACTGGCGGGACATCTGCGAAACTGAAATGCACCACGACTTCATGGACAATGGAATGCAGCTCGGTGCGGAAGAAGTTCGCCACGCCGTCGCGGTCGCCGATCATGCACCACGTGGTGTTGTCGGCAAGGAGGTTCTGCGGGTCAGCGATCTCTCCGGAGACTTGCGTGACTTCCGTGGGGAGAAGATCAGGCTTGCCGTCGCCAATTACCCTGGCATAGACCACGCCGAGCCCGTTGTGACCGGTCGAACGGATGCGCAGGTCGCGAATGGTCGGCCGGTCAAGCGGGATGTCCATCGTGAAAAACGGCCTTTCGCCGTCATCGCCGGGCTTGGGTAGCCCCTGGTAGATGACCTGGAATTCATCGGTCGCGTTTTCCCGCACCGCCAATTCAATGCGTTGTACGCCATGCCAGTCGGGAAGCACCATGCGCAGTTCGAGTCGACTCTGCATCGTCGATGCGCGCTGGAGCGCCGCATTGATGGCGGCTGTCGCGTCGGAGAGCAACGCGTCCAGCTTGGCATGGGGGATGCCGGGCCGCAGGCGTGACCACTGCTCCAGGCGAAGCTGCCCGTAGGTCTCCCAATGCGCCTTAAGGACATCGGCGCCCTCCGGAGTGGCCTGACGGAGCAGCAGACGGCTCATCCACGTGGCGGTCTCCTGCAGCAATTGGCGGAATTTGACATGCAGCAGCATGTCGTCGAGGATGTCATTGGCCAGTTCGGAACGCCCAGTCCCCGAAAGAGTAGTCAGAATATCTTCTAATAGAACGAGTTGTGTGTCAAATGTGTCCGTGAGCTGGTTGGGTCGCCGTAGGAAGCCGCCGCTTTTGGCGTTGGCGAAAGGGGCGTCGGGAATGCGCGGAAGCGCGTAGAAGGAGTTGAGGGCGTGGATTTGCGCGGGTGTCGGGGTCGCCAGAATCGTCTTGGTGAGATATTCGGCGCACTCTTGGGATGACATGCCCTGCCAAGCCAAAGGCGCGGCGGCGATCAGCGGGAGATAGGCGTGCATGAAGTCGTCCCGATGGCACCATGCGGTGACGCACATTCCGGCGGTTTCATATTTGCGTGCATAGTCGAAGTAGGTCGCCAGATTCTGCCAGCGCAGTTCGCGGGGCGCGATGTGGACTTTTAGGCCATTTGCCTGATACTGTCCCAGGCTGTCGCGCAGGACGCGGTTGCCGAATTTCCCATGTTTGTTGTCCACCGCCGCATCGTACTCCCAGTCCATCAACTCGAGTTGCTTGGGGAGGAGCGGCAGCAGCTCCGGGAAGTACTCGAACATGTCGTCCCAGATGACCATCCGGCAGGGGAAGCGCCGCTGGACCAATTCGACCAGCCACTGCAGGTGCTTCAGGAAGAGCCCCGGGCGGGTCTCGCCATGGGCGAGGCGTTCGCGGCAGCGCGGGCACGTGGCCAGGTGGAAGAGCTCGTCGTAGCCGAAATGTACGACAGGCGAGTCGAAGAGCGGAAGTGCCTGCTCCAGGAAGGTCTCGATGAGCTGGAGGGTGCCTGGGTGGCTGAGGCACAGCTCGTCGTTCGCCTCGCGAAGGTGCGCGAAATTCGGCTGGGCGAGCAGCTTGTCCGCATGGCCGGCCAATTCGAGCGCGGGGATGACCAGGATGCCCTTCTCGCGGCCGTAGGCGACGATTTCGCGAATCTCTTCCGGCGAATACGACTCGTCCTCCGGCTGGAAATCCACCACGGGGACGCGGATGCTCATCTCGACATAGAAATACAGCGCGTTGTAGCCGTGGCGTGCCAGGAGGTCGATGAATGTCTTGACGAAGGCGACGGGTTCCTTTTGCCGAGCGACATCCAGTTGCGCGCCGATGATGGGGGAATACTGCGAAGTCATGGAGGAGAGTTGCGGAAACGTGGAGGAGATGCGGACAAGGTTAATATAGATCGTGATGAAAGGCTTTTGTCCTGTCCATCTTGAAAAATCGTTTTTGGGGGCTATGTTATGTCAGTTTACGAAAGCGTCTCCATCGTCTAGTGGTTAGGACATCAGGTTTTCATCCTGGTAACAGCAGTTCGACTCTGCTTGGAGATGCCAATTTATTGAAGGCCCGATGCGTTTTCCCTCTCCTTTTCTCGCATCGGGCCTTTTTTGTGTCTGGGCAGCGGTCTCTTCTCCACGGTATCGAGTGCCATTTCGGCCGTCGCCACGCATCTTCCACGCACCAAGTTGACAATTTATTACCAACTTGAATGCTGGTAACTTCAAATTTGCTCCACAATTCATAAAATAGACTAAAAATCTTAAAATATCACACAAAATAGTATAAAATTATATTGCAAAAGATAAATTTGTTATATAAACTTGAAGAATCGGCAACAGGTTGTAAATTGGAGGTGCTGACGGCAGGGTGCCGAATGCGTCATTGGTCGTAGCCCATGCCCCGAGAAGGTCGGGAAAGGAGGTGAAGGCCGATGAGTATTTGGATTGCAATCATCTCGATTGTTATCGTCATCCGGATTAAGTTCCGCCGATAAAAAAAGGCAGGCATCCGGGTGGAACCGGATGCCTGCGTGTCCCGACGCGTTCGTGCGTCACTCGTCTCAACTGACCAGTGATGTAGCGACATGCGTCACAACCACGCATGTCGCATAGGCATTTCTGCCGTCAGTCTTGAAACTGACCCTAATATGCCACGGATTTCAATATTTGCAAGCTCTGCGCAAAAATGGGAACCATATTATCAAACATCGCCGTCGGTATTTGACTGCATTACCGCAATTCTCCAGGGGATGCGCCCCCGCGCCTTTGTAGCCGTTAGGCCAAGTTTAGTTAGGTGCCATCACAGGGAATAAAGCAATTTCATATTATATTACATCTGTCAAATAACCCAAAATGTTTCCTGCGGTTGTCCGCCTTGCTGTAGCATTGTCCTGTCCCTGCCGATGTCCGAAGAAAGTCTATCTCGATTGTCTCTTTTGCTTGGCGAGGATGCCGTGGGGCGTCTGCGCCAAAGTGCCTTCCTGGTCTGCGGACTGGGCGGTGTGGGTTCCTGGGCCGCCGAGGCGTTGGCGCGAAGCGGCGTCGGTGCACTCATGCTGGCGGACTTCGACACCGTAAAGGAAAGCAACCTGAACCGCCAGCTCGTGGCACTCAACAGCACCGTCGGCCGACTGAAGGCCGAGGTGATGGCCGAACGGCTGCGGGACATCCGGCCGGACCTCGAAATCGAACTTGTCACCGAACGACTTGCCCCCGAAAATATCGCCGCGCTGCTGGATCGCCGCCCGCATTGGGACGGCGTGCTCGACGCCATCGACGAGCGTCCCGCGAAGCTCGCGCTGCTGGAGGCGTGCGTGCGGCGCGGCATCCCCGTGGTCTCCAGCATGGGCGCCGCCAACAAGCTCTCGCCCGACCATATCACGGTCGCGGACATCTCCAAGACGGCCGGGTGCCCGTTCGCCAAATTGGTCCGCAAGGAATTGCGCCGTCGTGGCGTGGCGCATGGAGTGACCTGCGTCTATTCGCCGGAGCTGCCCGTCGAGACCACCGATGAAGCGGTGGAGTCCCTTCGCGAGGCGCCGGGGGCCAAACGCCCGCTGGGCAGCATCGTCACCGTCACCGCGATATTTGGACTGCGCTGTGCGCAGGCGCTGATGGAACCGCTGATGGACAGCGCCGGTCGCGCGCACCGCGGCGGCTGGCGTCCAGGAAAAGTCTAAATCAACGAAAGGATGGTTTGCTGTTCCCAGTAAGCCCGGCCTATGTTGGCAAGTCAAAGGGATTAATCCCTATCCACCCCTTTGATTCGTTTCCATGCCTCCAAGATATTCTTCACCAGTATGTTGCGCAAGCCGCTCTCGGGAGGCGGCGACAGAATGCCGCACGTTTCCAATGCGTCAAGGATGGCGGAGGCCTTGTTGTAGCCGATGCCGAGTCTCCGCTGGAGATTGGATATTGTTGGACGGCCGCTGTCAAGGATGGCCTGGATGGCCTTCAACAGCAGTTTCTGCTCTTCATTCAGCGAAGGTTTCCCTGAATCTATCCATAACTCATCCAGGTGTCCCACTATGGCATCGGCAATCTTTTCTGCCGCAATGCCAAGAGTATCGTCGTCAAAGTTAATGGACTCCAACAGGATGTCGTAGATCATCGTAAAGAGCTTATCCCGCGTCTCCAGCTTGGCGTAAGCTTTGTCGTCGAGGGCAGGTGTCGTCTCCTGCTGCCGCGTGTTGTACATGTTCTTCAATTGCTCGATGATGCGTGTAGCCTCCTCGGTTTTGAGATAACCGCCTTGAAGCCTCGTCACCCCCTCGCCAGGCGAATTGGCTCGCCCATTGTCGTCGCCAAGTGTCAGCGAACGGCAGCGGCAAAGCATGTCGCCGCGCCCAAGCAGTGATGCCGCGTCAGACGAACCATCCAGGAATGCAGTTGAGGTGGCGGGATCTGGCATTTGGAAGGCAATCCTTTCGGGAAAGTTGATTTTGACGCACTCTGTCAGCACGCATGAATCAGGACGTGCCGTGCCAATAACAAGGTGGATGCCTGCGGCGCGGCCTTTTGCACACACCAAGGAAAGCGAATGCTCCATCTGATTTCGTGACTCCAGCATGAAATCTGCCAATTCATCAATGAACATCACGATATATGGCAAAGTCCCTGGCTTCCTGTCATTGAGTTCCTGGATGTCTTTGCAGCCAGTTTCACGCATTACCTCATATCTGCGGTTCATTTCCGCCTGCAGCCATTGCAATGCCTCCAGCGTGTCTTCGAGGCTGGTAATGACCGGGAACTGCAAATAAGGCAAGTCCTTATAACGCGCGAACTCCACGTATTTGGGATCGACAAGGATCAGTTTCAGTTCATCGGGCGTATGCCGGAACAGCAGGGAGAAGATACACTCGTACATCAAGATGCTTTTTCCGGAGCCCGTGGTGCCTGCCACCAGCAGATTCGGCGCCTTTGCCAGATCCATGATGGCGATTTCCCCCTCCAGGCTTTTCCCCAGCATCAACGGCAGTGTCGCCATGAGTTCAAGCCACAGGCTGGAACGGAACAACTCGCCCGCCAAGACCACCTCAAGAACGCCCGAGGGGACTTCCAGGCGGCATAGATAACTTCCGGGTATTGGCAGCTGCATCCTGATTCCGTTGTCACCCAGCACCTTCCCAAGGTCGTCAAAAAGGCGCCCATAGCCATCGGGACATTCACCGTCCCCGACGATGAAGTCAAAGCAGTTGACCTGCGGTGAACGGAAGGCGCGGACGATTTTGCCTTTCAGGTCATATTTCCGGAAGGCTGCCTCAATGGCTTTCCGGTGTTTCTCCAGGGTGATGTCGATGGTTCCCTTGTCCAGCAATTCAATGAGTTCCTCTTCGTGTGGCATCGGTGTTGTTCCTGTTGTGGGTTATTTTGTATTTTTCTTTGGCTTCGACGGTTGGGCTCAATAGAATCAGCAACTGCCGTGCCAAGGAAACGCGGAGACACCAGCAGGCGGATTCTCTCGCCAGGACCATGACACACGGGTTCAGATTTATGCCATAGGTGTTCAGAATTTGACCACACAGCATCCGGCAATATGTCATCTCACGCATGGCTATCCACAACTCTGCATCTTGGCACGCTGATTGCTAAATGACCAGTCAGTTCAACCTTTCACCACAGGAGAGACAACAATGACAAGAGAAGAATTTGAAAAAGCAGTCAGGGAAATTCAAGAGAATTTGGTTCCAGTCAAGGAGAAAGTGGTTGGCTTGGGGTATGACAAAATCGAGTTGACTTGTTCCGAGGAACGATTGGCGACCGCCACCGATGTCCGTGTGGACTTCGGCGGATATCCTTCACAATGGATTGATCTGCTGCTCCGCTTCCCGAAACTGAAGAGGCTGTTACTCCATGACTGTTGTTCCCAGCCAGACCATGGTTCGGGGTGGGAAGGGTTGTCCAAACTACAAAGTCTGGAAAGCCTGGAAATTCTGTATTGCGTGAATCTGAGCAATGATGCCATGAAGGAAATCAGTGAGCTTTCAAACCTTCGCGTCCTGAAAATCATTGCAGACAGTTGGCGTAAGGACAAGGATTTGGATTTTTCCGCCCTTGGGAATTTGAAGAACCTCCGCTATCTTGAACTGCAGGCCGATGTCTGGGTTGATGACTTGGCGTTTGTGCAGCATCTGCCGAATTTGGAGGTCCTTGTTGTGGATGACAATGAGCACCTCGACCTGTCGCATTTCGAGGTCCCGAAAAGTGTAAAATTCATCGAGGTGCCAAGCTACGCGGTCAAGGAACTGCGGGAGCGCGTGGGCAAAAGGTGCCATGTAGTTGCGGGCTACAAGCTCTACGGCAAGGACAAGTATCGGTTCATGCGTCCAGAGGAACGGGAGGCGCAGGAAGGGAGTGACCAACGGGAGGCCAAACGGCGTGCCGCCTTGAAACGCAGGATTGCCAATGTAAAGTCAGAAATGGGCAAGTTGATGTCGGAGCCGCTTATTCCGGAACTCGGCAAGGCCCGCATTGTCGAGATGAACGGTCATCTGACTGAATTGGAGAAGAGTCTGGAAGGGCAGACTGCGCCAAAGCCAATTGGCAGCCCCACATCCATTTAGAGGACACAGCCATGAGTCGGTATATCACATCCTTGACACTTCCCGACAAAGACTCGTTTCTCTTGACTGTCATCGCTGAATCCAAGAAGGATTACCCTGAATGGAGCTTTGTGCGCATGCCGTTCTTTCAGAATGAAGTCGATGGTTATCCAATCGGTCTTTTCCCAAAAGGGCTTTCCCTCGAATTTTCTCCCGTCACGATTCTCTACGGCAACAACGGCAGCGGCAAATCGACCATCCTGAACCTGATGGCCGAGATTCTTGAAATCGGCCGCCGTTCGCCAATCAACAATTCGCGATACTTCTCGCTATTCGCAAAATTCTGCCAGTTGACGACTCATTCGGATTTCGATGACATCGACCGACGGCGCGACATCATCACCAGCGACGACGTGTTCAAACATTGCTTCGAGGTCCGTGATTCCAACCGCGAAAGCCTCATGCGGCAGAATGAAGTGGTCCAAGAGAAGATCAACGTGCAGCGGAATGGCGTCGTCCCCCTGCGGGAGCTGGAGGATTTCGGACGCTGGAAACGCGAAGTATCCTTGCAGCGGAAATCCTTTTCTGAAAACATGCGCAGATATTCCAGCCATTTGCTCAAGCCCGCCTCGAACGGCGAGACCGCGCTGAAGTTCTTCACCTCCACCATCAACAGCGCAGGCGTCTATCTGCTGGACGAGCCGGAAAACAGCCTCTCTCCCGCCTTCCAGCTGAAGTTGCTGGAGTTTCTGCAGCAGACAGCCGAATGGATGAACATCCAGTACATCATCGCGACCCACTCCCCGCTGCTCCTCGGGATGCCCAAGGCGAAGATCATCAACCTGGACGAGGAGGGTGCCCCCAAACGCAAGTGGTCGGAACTGGAGAATATCCGTATTCTCCACGACTTCTTCGCGGAAAGAGAGGCCGAGTTCAAGTGAATTGCCACAGCGGCGAAGTCACCAACATGCGGCGCCTTCGCCGTGCGCGGTAAGGTCGGCTTCTAACTTACTGCGGTTCCCTGCCGTTTTGAAATCGGCAGGGAACTTCGTCATTCCCACGTTCCAAGTCCGACGACGTAGGTTCTTCCCTCCGATGTTCATGCCCGAAACACTTACGAGGTGTGGGATAACGGCTAGTTTCAGAATAATTCGCCAGCCCACAGCTGTCCCACAAAATCCTGCCACAGGAGAATGACGATGCCGTCTACTTTGCGCCGCATCGGCTCACGGCAGACCAGCTGTCGCCTCCGGAATTGCCCTCCTCCGCAATGGTACGAAGCCCCTGGGCCAAGCCAACACTTTCAGACTTTTGCTCGAAAATCGCCGACAGTTCCGGCAATTTTGATATGTTACATTCCCGAAAAGTATTGGTATTCGTGCTATTCTACCGGTGCCTTGCTGACAGAATGCGTTGTGGTTGCGCCACGGTAGCTGCATAGTCAAATTCATGGATTTAGGCTCAATTGCCAAAACTTCGGAAATTTATTGTTTGCTTTTTATTCATTTGCTTATTCTCCGCTTTCTTCTGTCGGCTCATTTGTTTGCATATGTTGTTTAAAATCGGATTCCAAAATGTCAATCATCGATTTTTCATGTTTATCCGCCTTATCGACAGTCCATCCCTCCTTATCCCTTTCGGCTAGATGATACATGAGTAGCATTTTAATGCTTTCAAGACGCCCAGTGTTAAGCCAGTCCTTTACCCGTCCAAATTTGGTTCCTATCCCATCGTCTGACTGCGCGGAATTGGCACTCTGCGACATCATGGCTAGATTTCCAAATTTATGAAGGTTTGCTTCTGGATCATCTCGATCTCCCCAAATCTCATCTTCTTTTGACTGCGGATGCAAATGCTCGATGGAAATATTATCCCTAAAACGATATCCAGAAATAGCTTCACGCTCTCTTTCGTTCAAATCAGCAAAAAGGTCATTATTTTCCTCACGTTGATGCAATTCCCAGAGCAGAAAGTCCAACTTCCAAAACCAGTAACGAAAAATCTTGCCATAACACAAGTTGTTCGAATCCAAGGTGCCCCGCTCAGAGAAGTCCTTTTTATGCCAACTGTTTTCCATCTTACGTAAGGCATCGTAGGACAATGCTCCGCGATTTGAAGCGAAATAGGCCTTCAAAACCCATTCCTGCGCTTCTCCAGAGGAAACATGGAGCATCGTCTGAAATTGCTTCATTCGGTTGATCTCATCGTCCGTTCCAGTATTATCACGGAAAGCATAATCCAAATCCCCTTCAGAATCCTGTAAATATACGATGTGCTTGTCCAACCATTCTCGGTACTTCTCAAGTTCAACAATGTAATCTTCTGGTTTGAACTTATTTGCTCCCAAATTCGTTTGGAATAATTCAATCAACCTATGCCTCTGAATAAGTGGTTCAGATACTTTTTGGATCCTGCATAGACAACACAGTGCGTGCAGAGCCAGTATCTCTGGCCTCATGACCAAACGATTCTTAGGAGGTGTTTTGTCTTCGGCAGGTGGTGTGTCGTTTTCTGTCTTTTTTTCAACCCCAATGACTTTTTTGTATTTATCATTTTTCACTAGTGTCCCGTAAAAATCAAAGATAGGAGGTTGAATCTAGCTTAAAATCAAAGAATTAAGTAGTCATTTTCGTGCGCGACGATTTGAAACGAGTATCTTTGCATCCTTACAAGAGGACTGCAAATGAACAGGGACAA
>JAFRLP010000603.1 GCA_017431185.1 Victivallales bacterium
AAGGTCGATGACCGTCGTGCCCTGGTGGAAGTGCTCTATACCGCCGTGCGCAATCAGCGGGACGACGGGATGTTCTTCCGCGGCGGGCAGTCCCATGAGCATTCGAATGGAGATGCGGAACGCGAGATGCTGTTGCGCGCCCTGCGTCGCCTGCGGCTGGCCGATTATGACTACACCCCCACCAAGGAGGCTCTGGACCGGGCGACGGAAATCTCCAAGAAGGTGTTTGCCCACAGCCATCTTTGCGAAAACTGCATGTCATCCTATCCGGCGGGAGCCAAGTTCTGCTCCTCGTGTGGGATGAAGGTGGAACTCTACGGAGTCTGCAATCAGTGCGGCGTGGTCAAGACAGGACGCTTCTGCAACTCCTGCGGAGCGGAGAAATAATTGCGGGGCATCTGGATGAAATGGCAGTCGGCACTGGCGGGTATCTCCTGGCGCAAGGTCGCCGTGATGGCTCCTGTTTTGCTGCTGGCCATGGTAGGCTACGTTTTGACGGACGTCGTGCTGCGGCAGAACAGTATCCGCGTCACGGCTGACAGCGACGCCAGCAAGGGCGACTTCGCCTCGCTGGTGGCATGGCTGCCGGACAAGGCCAAAAAGGCGGTGGAGTTCCGTGCCAAGAGCATCTATCTGGAGAACGTGATGAAACGTACTCGGGATGTGGATGCGCACGCCCGTGCCCGCTTTGTCTTTGCCGATTACATCAGGACCGAGGACCCCAAAGGGAGTGACTCGGTGCTGGCCAGTGTCATTAAGGACGAAAAATTCGCCCGCTCCCGCTGGGCCTACGACTCCTGGGCCGCGTTGCTCCTGGCTGACAAGAGCGTGCGTCCCGTCACTCTCCCTGAACTGCACGCCTATCTCGCCACCCTGAAGTGGCCGGAGGACTGTTATCAGGGCTGGATGGCTGTCCACCGTCGGGCCAATGTCCTGGCCGCCAAGCGGCCAGCGCTTTATCTGGAGATCATGGCGCCTCTGCTGGCGCAATTGCCCTCCTGGCGCAATTACGCCACGATATGGTCAACCGCCGCCAATCAGGCGAAAAAGAAGGGGGACGCCGCCCTGGCCGCCAAATACAATGAGCAGCGGCTTGCCATCAACAAGTTGCCGCCCTTGTCGGATGCCTTGCTGAAGAAGGATTTTCGTTATCGCCAGGAGTATGTGTCTTTGCGCGAAAGCCTGACGGCTGCCACCACGCCAGAGGAGAAGGTGCGCGCGTTGACGGGGCTGGCTCTGCATACCAGAGGCGTGGAGAATCAGGAAAGCGACGCTCTGCTCTGTCAGGCGGTCGAGACACCCGAATTGCGGGCCTGCCGCTATGCCTACCTGCCGATGGCGTATCTTCTGCTTTACAAGAACACCAGGCACCCCGTCACCTTGGCGGAATACCAGGCGGAGGTGGCCAAACTGGGCGATGACCTTCAGTTGGAATTCGATGCGTTTTCGCTCGGACTGTATCAGCTCAAGGAGCGCAAGGCCAAGCCTCAGGATATCCTGGCCCTGCTGAATCCCCTGGTGAACCGTCAGGTCAAGTACGAGGAGTACGCCGAATTCTTCCGCGCCATTTCCAAGGCGGCGGAGCAGACCAAGAACCAGGCGCTGCATGACGAGGCGGAAAAATTCCTCTTCAATGTGCAGAACACCGTCCTGCCCACGCTGTTCGATCGGCCAGACGGAATGGAAGGAGGGGACTGAAATGTTGGCAGTGGCGGAATTGACCTTGCGGAAAATGCGGGAGGGGACACTCCTGCTGCTCATTCTCATCGGCGCGGTTTTCTGCGTGCTGGCGGACTCGACGACCCCGCCGTCCGAGCAGGTCGGCGTCGGCACTTTGCTGAGCTACGCCTTGGGAAGCCAGTCCAAGGCTGTGCCGCCGATATCGGCGGGCACGGCCTGCGCCATGCTCTTTTCGGTGCTTCTGGGGGTGTTCTGGGGCTCCTCTGAGATTCCTGGGGACATTTCCAGCGGCCTGGCGATGGTGGTTTTGTCCAAGCCAGTCGGGCGTGTCCGCTACGCCTTGGGCAAGTATCTGGGGATGCTTTTGGCTGCCCTGGGGGTGTTTGCGGTCTTTGAACTGGCCTTGGTCATCGGGCATTTCGCGTTTGGCTCGGGCGCCACCAGTTATGGTCCCATGGCAATCGTCCGCCAACTGATGCCGCCCTTGATGCTCTGTCCGCTGGTGGCCATCGCGATGACCGCCTCCCTTGTGGCCGGTGGCATGGGAGGGATGGTCATCACCATTCTTTATATGCTGTTTTCGGTGGCGATGTCCTTCATTCCCGTAACCCTGTCCCTTTTCCCCGAAGGCACTTTGCCGGGATTGAACACCTTGGCGGCCTCCACTCGCTTTTTCTTCCCGAATCTGATTTATTTCTTCCAGGAGAATATTGCCGGGCCGTTGATGGTCAGTGTGCTGCTGATTTACACGGTCTGCCTTACCACCATATTCCTCATCCTGCTGATTTGGCGCATTTGCAGCATGGATATGAACCGCTGAACAGTGGCTGCGGCGTCCCCGCCGCCGGTGGTGCGTGGCTGCGGCGTCCCCGCCGCCGGTGGTGCGTGGCGGCGGCGTCCCCGCCGCC
>JAFRLP010000604.1 GCA_017431185.1 Victivallales bacterium
AACGCTGGCGGAGGGCACGGAAATGACAAAAGTCTCCTGGGCGAAGTTGCCCAATGCGAAAGTTCTGCTCTCGCCGTGCAATTTCAATGTCTCCCCCAGGGGGACGGATTCCGGTGTTCGCTCGAAAACCAATGTCTCCGATGACCGGCTGGTGCGTTCCTCATCGTATGAGAGCAAGCCGTATTACGTTGCGCCTGGCGGCCAGTACCAGGAACTTCTGGACGGCATCAACGCCTTGAGGAGACCCGCTTTCCACAAACTCCTCCTTCAAGTGAAGGACAAGTGAAACAGGACATACATTTCATGCCACTCATTGAACAATCCACATACCATCCGCCGTTCCTGCTGAGCAATCGGCATCTTCAGACCATCATTCCGAGTTATTTCCGTCCGTCGGAAGACGTCAACTACGAAAGGGAGTTCTTCCATACACCCGATGACGACGTGCTGTTCCTGGACTGGGCAAGGGTCGGCTCCGACAAACTCGTGGTGCTTCATCATGGCCTGTGCGGACACTCGCGCAGGCACTATGTCGTCAGCCTGGTCACCGCATTCAACAAGGCTGGCTGGGACTGCCTCTGCTGGAACTATCGCGGCACAGGCCCTTCGGACGGCGGCAAACTCCATTTCACCACCAATAACTCGACCAACGAGGTCGGCTGGGTAGTGGAGCACGCCATCGCGCAGGGGCGCTACCGCAAGGTCGGGCTGACGGGCTACAGCATGGGCGGGAATCTGGTCACGCTGTACCTTTGCAGGGAGGCGGCGCGCGTGCCGTCCGAAGTGGTTGGCGGTGTGGTTTTCTGCGCCACCATCGATTTGAATTCCTCCTCTCACCTGTTCAATTCAGCGATTGGGCGAATTTATGCCAACCATTTCATCAAGCAGTTCAAGGAGATGATCATCAGGAAACATGCGCTGTTTCCAGACCAGATAGATTTGGCTCCGCTGGAGAAGGTCAACTCCTTCACGAGTTTTGACCATTACTATACGGCTCCTCTGTTTGGCTTTGCCGACGAGGATGATTATTATCGGACGGCCTCCGCGTGCAACTACCTCAGTGCCCTGCGCCTCCCCCTGTTGATGATCAACCCCTCCAACGACCCTTTCCTGGCGGAGCGGTGCTATCCTGTCGAGGAGGCAAAGCGCAATCCCAATTTGTATTTGGAGATTCCTGAAGGCGGCGGGCACTGCGGGTTCATCACCTTTGACTCCAAGGCGGAATGGTGGCCGGCGCGCCGTTCCAAGGAATTCCTCCTTCCGCTTGCGGATTAGGGGACTGTGAAGAAAACAGGGGAGTTTGGTCATGGATTTGCAGAGAATCAACCCTTTCCGCATCTGCGGGAACATCTATTTTGTCGGCACGAAACCAGCCTCCAGCCACCTGATTGTGACGGAGGAGGGGCTGATTGTGCTGGACAGCGGTTATCCGCAGACTTTGCACCACCTGGTGGAGTCCATCTGGGAACTGGGGGTTTGACGTGCGTGACATTCGCGTCATCCTGCACTCCCACGGCCACTACGACCATCTCGGGGCAACCAAGGCCCTTCTGGAAATCGCCCCCAAGGCGAAGACCTACATCGGCGAGGCGGATGTGGACTTCGCCAACGGCAAACTGGACTTGACCTGGGCGCGTGAACTGGGGTACGAGTATCGGGAGGCCTTCGAGCCTGACCATGCGCTCCATGACGGCGACTTCATCCGCCTTGGCTCAACGGAAATCCTCTGCCTGTCCACTCCAGGGCACACGCCAGGCGTGATGTCCTTCTTCTTTGACGTCACGGAAGACGGCAAAACCTATCGTGCTGGAATGCATGGCGGCGTCGGCATGAATTCAATGAAACGTGATTTTCTGGATAAATACGGGCTCTCGCTGGATTGCCGACAGCAGTTCCTGGCGGG
>JAFRLP010000605.1 GCA_017431185.1 Victivallales bacterium
CAGGAAACACGGTGTGTTTCATAGGAGGCATTGCATTGAAGAAGGCGAGTACGGTCATGCGACAACCAGCCGTTGTCGGCGTTGGCAGTGCGTTGGTTGACCAGCTTTGCCATGTGCCGTTTTCGTTGCTTGATGAGGTTCCTGGCGCCAAAGGCGGCACCGTCAACCTGACAGCCGAGGAACTTTCGCGGCTGCTTGCCTCCCTTCCGCCGGATAGGTCTTGTTTGGCCCGTGGCGGAGCGGCCGCCAACACCATCGACTGCCTGGCTCGGCTGGGCACACGCACGGGCTTTCTCGCCAAGGTGGGCAATGACCAGGCGGGCCGGTTTTTTCGCGCGGAATTGGAAAAGTCAGGGGTATGCACCGCCGGTTTGCAGCCGGACGTGCGTCCCACTGGCCGGGTCATCTCCCTGATTACCCCTGATTCTGACCGAACCATGCGACGTTGCTTTGACGGCATCGCAAACCTCTCCCAGGGGGATTTGTCCGCCGCTGACTTCGCCCCCTACACCCATTGTCTGGTGGAGGGGTATTTGGTGGATGAGGAGCCGCTGGTAGAGGAGGCTTGCCGTCTGGCTGCGGAAGGCGGACTGGAGGTCCATGTGGACCTGGGCGCGCCCGAGATGGTTGCCGCCCACCGTGATTTCTGGCGCACCCTTCTGCCCCGCCATGTCACCACGGTCTATGCCAACGACAAGGAGGCCGCCGCGCTTACGGGTGAGGCGGAACCGTGTGCGGCGCTGGCCAGTTTGGCGCGGCTTTGCCCCAACCCCATCGTCAAACTGGGGGCGGATGGGGTTTTGCTTCTGGATGGCGGCGCTGTGCGGCACATTCCCGCGCGTCCCGTGACGGCAGTGGACGGGACGGGAGCGGGCGACAGTTGGGCTGCGGGCTATCTGCACGGCATTCTGCACGGCTGGGGCGCCGTGGCCTCCGCCGAATTCGGCGCCTTGCTTGCCTCTGAGATTGTCCAGGTGACGGGAACCCAGTTGCCTGATGAAGCATGGATGAGAATCCACAACCACAAAACATCGCTACCATGACACTCTGTAAGACCGAAAAGTATATTGTTGCCGATTTGTCCCTGGCGGAGGTCGGTCGCCAGGAAATCATCATGTCCGAGCGGGAGATGCCTGGACTGATGGCGGTGCGCGCCAAATACGGCGCGGCACAGCCTTTGGCGGGACTGCGCGTGTCGGGCAGTCTGCACATGACCACCGAGACAGCCGTGCTCATTGAGACTTTGGCCGCGCTCGGCGCGGAAATCCGCTGGGCCTCCTGCAACATCTACTCCACACGCGATTCGGCTGCCGCGGCCATTGCGAAGGCTGGCCATTCGGTCTTCGCATGGAAGGGGGAAAACCTTGCGGAGTACTGGGAAAACACGCTGCGGGCGCTCTCCTTTGACGGCGGGAAAGGCCCCAACCTCATTGTTGATGACGGCGGAGACGCCACTTTGATGATTCATCTGGGCTATGAGGCGGAGGACGACCCGGACGTGCTGGAGTACGGCCCCGACGCACATGAGGATGAAATCGAACTCAAGAGACTGCTGAAGCGCATCCTGGCGGAGAATCCGCGCAAATGGCACTCCATGGTTCACGACATCCGCGGAGTCTCGGAGGAGACCACCACGGGAGTGCATTGGCTGTATCAGCGCAATGCGGCAGGGCGGCTTCTCTTCCCCGCCCTCAATGTCAATGACGACGTC
>JAFRLP010000606.1 GCA_017431185.1 Victivallales bacterium
AAAGGGCTTAGCCACCGCGAAGCGGCTATTCTGCTGGAATGTGATTTGCCAGACGAAGTGGAGAAGATGTTCTCCCTGGCGCTGGAGATCAAGCAGCGTTTCTACGGCAACCGCATTGTCCTGTTCGCCCCGCTGTACCTTTCCAACTACTGCATCAACGGATGCACCTACTGCCCGTATCATCGGTCGAACACCCACATTCGGCGCAAGAAACTCACTCAGGAGGAGATTGCGGCCGAGACCATCTCATTGCAGGACATGGGGCACAAAAGGCTGGCATTGGAAACGGGGGAAGACCCCGAGAACAATCCCATCGAGTACATACTGGAAAGCATCAAGACCATCTACGGCATCAAGCACAAGAACGGGGCCATTCGCAGGGTGAATGTCAACATTGCGGCCACCACTGTCGAGAACTACCGTAAACTCAAGGAGGCCGGCATTGGCACCTACATCCTCTTCCAGGAGACCTACCACAAGAAGACCTACGAGGAACTTCATCCCACCGGCCCCAAGCACAACTACGCATGGCATACCGAGGCGATGGACAGGGCGATGGAGGGCGGAATCGATGACGTCGGATGCGGGGTGCTGTTCGGACTGAATCTCTACCGCTATGATTTCGTCGGATTGCTCATGCATGCCGAGCATCTTGAGGCCGCCAAAGGGGTCGGGCCGCACACCATCAGCGTGCCGCGTATCCGTCCTGCGGATGATATTGACCCCAAGAATTTCTCCAATGCGATTTCAGATGAGATTTTCGAGAAAATCGTCGCCATTCTGCGCATTGCGGTGCCCTACACGGGATTGATTATCTCGACCCGTGAGAGCAAAGCGGCGCGCGAGCGCGTTCTGCGTTATGGCGTGTCGCAGATTTCGGGAGGCAGCCGCACCAGCGTCGGCGGTTATGTCAAGCCAGAGACCGAGGAGGAGAACTCCGCGCAGTTTGACGTCAATGACAACCGCACTCTGGACGAGGTGGTCAATTGGCTTCTGGATTTGGGTTACATCCCCAGTTTCTGCACCGCCTGCTACCGCGAGGGACGCACGGGCGACCGTTTCATGAAACTGGTCAAGTCGGGTCAGATCGCCAACTGCTGCCAGCCCAACGCCCTGATGACCCTCAAGGAGTACCTGGAGGATTACGCCTCTCCCGACACCAAGGCCAAGGGCGAGAAGGTCATCGCCGAGGAACTGGAGCGCATTCCCAACGAGAATGTGCGTCGCATCGCCCGTGAACGGATTGCGCAGGTTCACGAGGGCAAACGCGATTTCAGGTTCTAGAGCGGGAGCGGGGGGCGTAGGCTACTTCAATCCGCGAGGCCTTAGGCCTCGCGGGCAGGTAGGTTTGTTTGCTTATTGACCGTCAGAATCTCCAGTCGGCAAAGTTGCAGCAGCCGTTGCGGTCAAATCGGAACATCAGGAAACATTCGCCAGTCAGGGGCTGATGGAGCGGAAGTTTGAATTCGCGGAAATCCAGCCATCCGTCTGTAGCCGAAATGGTGACGCTGCCGACGACCTTGCAGTCGTTCTGTGTAGTTCCTGCCAGAAGTTCGACGGTTCCCCCTGAATAGTTTTCTGGGACGGCTGCCTTGATGAAGATTTCCGAAATCTTCAAGGAGCCGAAATCCACGATGCCATAGGAAATCAGGCAACCTTGGACAGTGTTGCCAAAATATTCTCCTGACGTGGATTTGGAGAGATTGTAGTATCCAGATGCGTCAGCGGGTTTCATCCATCTTCCGCGCTCGGCTTTGATGGTGCGCAGGTTCTTGAATTGAATCAGTTTGTCAAAGGAATCACCAGAGGTGAAGGTCGCGATTTTCTGCAAGGTATGCTGCAACCGCACAGCCTCCTTTTCGTCGCCCTTGACGGCGACAGCCGACTGGTAAGGGCCTATTTCGATATCGTTTTGGGCTGGGAAGGGCACGGGGTGGTTGGAGCCTTCCATGCAGAGGAAGTCCGCCCGAATCAGCGGCTGGCAGGTGAGTTGCTCCGCTGTGGTATTCACAAAAAGGAAGACATCGGTATTGTGAAGACGATAACTGTTGGAGACGATTTTGGGCATGGTGACCTGCTCCAGAGCCTTGCTGCTGGCGGACCAGCCAGTCGTCAGCGACGGCAACGGCTTGGCAAACTGAATGGGGGCAAGCATGTCGCCGTTGTTGAAATAGTCATTGAGCGCCATGCGCAGATGACACATCTTCTTGATGTAGAGCCGTTTGGCATCCGCATGGTGGACTTCATCCAACTCGAATTTGCCGATTTTCAGGCCGTTCACCAGCGAATTGCCCATCTTGACGAAATTGGAGGCATATTCCCCCTTGCCGTGGGAGTCGAAGCAGAGGGAATAGTATTGCGCCCTGCCGCCGTAGATTGCCTGGAAGGCGGGTACCTGGTCGTTGAAGACCCACCGCCAGACATGACCGCCGTCAAACAGGTCCAGATAGGCCTCGGAGACCTCCTCGGAGGTCTGGACAATGGTCGGCATATCATCGCGAATCCTCCGAAAGAGCGGACGATAGCCCTGGTCAAGCCACGCGGTCGGGTCGTTCAAGGCGTGTCCATGCTCTGGATTGAAGCAGGGGATGCCGTGCGCGGTCATCACCTGGTCATGATATACCGCAGGACCCAAGGTCTGGGCATAACGGGTTAGTCCGAACAATTCGTCCTGCCAGCCTTTGGCGGCGGGGCACATGACAGCATACCCGTTTTTCCCGTAAAACTCCATGGGAATCTTGCCGTTTTCGTCGATGACGGCGTATTTTGTGCCATGGGAGGTGTAGCGCCAGTCGGATTTTCCGTCAGGCCCGTCTTGCAGCGCCCACAGTCGGGAATCGATGTAGGGTTCGACAATGCAGTCGGCTTTGTGAAGTTCCTTGTAGATGGCGGGGATGAAGTCCCGCGCCCGAAAATAGGGCCATCCTCCCAATGCAGGGTCGCTCCAGGCGTAGGCGGGGCAAAAGAGCGGGACTTCCAGATAGGCGCGGATTGCCATCAGTTGGGAATAGCGGGACATGGCGATTTCTTGATTGCGTGGAGAATAGTTGAAGACCGCGGGAATGTTGCGGAACCATTCTGGAGTGCTTGTCCTTGGGAGTGGCATTTTCCATGCTGCCTCGGTTAGCGCCCACTGCTTGTGGAGCATGCAAGCCTCGAACCAGCGCCCTGAATAGACGCGGAAACAGACGTTTCCAGGGCTGGCGTAACTGTTGCCGCCGTTGCGTTTGTCCAGCGGAATTGCGACATCCTGATTCCAGGAGAATTCCATTCCTCCACGTTTTCCCGTGGCCTGGATGTTCTTGAGGGTGCCGAAGGGGTCGTGCCAGCCGAGGAACACGCCGCGTCCTCCCCCGTAATAGGCGGTGAACTGCATGGTCATGGTGCCGGAAGGATAGCGGCCGTACTGGCCGTATTTGAAGGTATTCCTGGTCGGCTCCTTGACTTCCGCCCCGCATTGAAATGGATACAGGAATGCGTCATCGTTGCCCATTTTCGGGGTGCGTGTCTCGGGAAAGGTGACGTTGCGGAGAACAAAGTCGTCTGTCTGATTGCGGATTTGCAGACTGGCGCTGATGCCGTCATCCAGAAAAGCATATTTGGCTTCCGCCGTGAAGGCCACGGGGGTATTCTGGCTCCATCGGGCGGTGAATCCCCTGTCGCTGAAATCGGTCACGGTGTATTTCAGGTCTCTGGAACTGACGTTGATTTTCTCGCCGTGGAGGCGACCAGTGAAATTCCAGTTCAGCAGTTTGTCCTCCAAAACGCTTTTCTGGCTGATGCGGTCGTAAATCCCCAGCAGAGGTTCCCCGAGGTCAGAGCCTTTGCCGACCATGAGCATGACTTGCGGTCTCACGACCAGAGCCGCTTCGCAACTGGAGTCAAACGCCTGGACAAAAGCCTCGTCATCCGTTGCCCTGAATGCCGTTGCCAGTTTTTCCGCCGCCGTTTTTCCCCGTGATGGTTCCAGCCGATGCAGTGTCAGGAGCGCCCATTTTCCCGCTGGGGAATGTGCTTGCAGTGCCTGCAAGTCGGGATTGACTTTGCGGGAGGATTTGAGTTTGACGTATTTGCTGCGGTCCACCAGGTCGGCAATGGCCGCCTCGTTCAGGGCTGTCTGGACGGCATGGAGTTCCGTGACTTCCCCGCAGAGGAACCACGGACCGCCCCAGCCTTTGCCCACTTCAAGACGTCCTGGCGTCTGAACTGGCTCGATGAACGGATGTTTGTCGCGTCCCACGCGGTCTCCATTGAGGTAGGTGGTCGTGTAGTAGCCGACGTCTCCCTGCGCGTGGTCATTGTAATACTCGTAAACCACGGCGAGGTGATACCATACACCTGGCTCTGGCTGGAACGCCCCAAACACGGGGGCCGCCATTTTACCGCCCTTCGCCGTGTCGCTGATGTTGGAGTAGAGTTGATGACCGTAACGCCCGAAAATGAATGGCGTCCCCGACTTGGAGAAGAACATGTCGAAGGACGTTTTTCCCCTTTTGTCGCCTGCGACATTGTTCATTCTGAAGACGCCAGCGCAGGTGAGCCCCTGTTTGCCGATGTTCCAGTTCTCCGTCCCCGCCAGTTCGAGAAAGGCGTTTTCGCCGTTCAGCGAGACCACGCCATCCTTCCATTCCGCCTTTCCCTTGAGAATCAGGTCGCTCTCTGAAAACTCCTTGGCGCACACCGCCAAACTGCAAAACACCGCAGCAACGGAATACAGGATACTCTTGTTCATTGGGTGCCCTTTATTTTATGGTCCAGTCAAAGTCATCGAATTGGACGGTTGGCCTGATGCGCATTACCGCACCATTGAAAAACATCATGTTGTTGTTCCGATTGTGGACGATGCGGTTGGGCGCGTATTTATCAGGACTGATATAGCCGTGGGTCAGGTTGTTCCATTTCAGACGTGCGATGTTTTGGCGGTCGTTCGAGGTGATTCCCTCATGGCTGGCCACGCCTGAGCCACGCATGGTGCTGTCAATGAATTTCTCGTTCATAATCACGCTGTTCGGCAGGATGGTGTTGGTCTTCCGATGCGAGAACATTCCCTGTGAAGTGACATACTGGTTCCCGTAGGTCTGCCATGCCCCGTATTTGGACCTAGCCAATTTCTGGGACACGTTCCAGCCTGCGGATTCCGTTCCGTCGCAGAACGTGGTCACGCCGTAACTGGTGATGTACGGGAGACCGCTTGCCTTGTCCGCCGAGTCGTATGCGTCGATTGACGGGCAGAGCAGGGGGCCGACGCCTGGCCGCGAGGATTCCCAAGGACGATTTTGCGGGCTGCCGCCAGAGACCTTTGGAATGTATTCGGGAACGAGCAGCATCACCCAGCGGGCTGCGCTGGGCAGGTAGTCGTCAGAGTCGCCCACATACATGAGGATTGATGCGTAGAGCTGCTGCTCCTTGCTCGTGCATGAGATGCAGCGGGCGGTTTCCCTGGCTTTGCTCAAGGTGGGCAGCAGCATGGCCGCAAGTATGGCGATGATGGCTATGACGACAAGCAGCTCAATTAGGGTGAAAAATCTGCTTTTAAATTCATTCCTTTTGATTGGATTGTCCAAGAATCTGTCCATGGTGGTTTTCTCCTTGTGTTCAGATTTCTTCCTGCCCGTGGGTCGCGAGCCATTCCCTGGTTTGTTCCACTGCGGCAATGCCGACATCGGCGATGCAATTGGAGCAGAGAATGACTCCGGCCAGTTGGCCTGTCTTCATGTATTCGCGGTAGATTTCCAGCTGGAGTCCCATCTGCTCTGGCGTCAGCGGTTTGCCGTTGCCGTAGTCCCACATGTAGCAGCCTGCCATGAAACGCTTGCCAGGCGTCTGTGCGAAGATGTGCTCCAGGTTGTCCCGCAGTTTGAAGATGTTTTCGCCGTACCAGGTCCAAAAGGTGATGACATCGAAGACTTCCAGGTACTCCCTGACGGAAAGTTCCAGTTCGCGGTCATAGTAAACCGTCCAGAATTCCAGTTCCCGCCCCGCGTCCTGACGCAGATGTCTCTTCATTTCATTGAGTTTGACGGGGGTGAAGTTGGCCCTTCTGGCGTCGCTGAGCAGAAAGTCGTCCATGACCGCACCGATGATGTTGGGGTATTTCTTCGCCTGTCGGAGCACCTCCTCCAGGTCGCCGAACTGTTCCTCGTTGCGGTGAACTCCGCCTGCCCCGATGGCTGACCAGACCACGCGGTCGAGGTCTTTCATCGCCTCGGCCTCTCCGTCAAACGGCGGAAACGGCCCTTTGGTCATGGCGACGCGGCAGCAGTTGCGGAGGCCGAAGTAGTCACAGCCCTCCAGCGGGGTCATTTTGTTGACTCCCGGCAGGTGGTAGTGTTCCGTGGCATGGTGTGAGCCTGGGGTCTGTCCCCACAGCCAGAAACGGTCGATTAGTTTTGTCATTTCAGGTATTTTCTATGTTTGGAAAATTTTCGAACTGTTGCTATATTATACATTGAAAACGGGGAAAACACAATGTCAGAATGTGTTGAATATATATCAAAAAATGTCAAACCGAATCTGGAAGAGCGCATTTTGCCGAAGATTGAATTGAGCAACTGCGGAAAAGTCGTTCTGAAGGAATGGAAGGTGCCGATGCGCAGTCTTCCGCTGTGGCACATTTACTGGAACATGGCTCCTGGCGGTGTTCTGCTTCTGCCGGAATGCCGGATTGAGATGTCGCCCGACAAAATCTACCTGCTGCCTTCCTACCTGATGTTTGCCACTACCTCCACTGGCATTTTTGAACATGTCCACCTGGATTTCTCCATGCAGAGCAGTTTGCTGTCCCGCGTCAGGAAGGAGGTGATTGCATTGCCAGTGGAGGCGTTCCGCCCCCTGCTTGACCGCTGTTTTCAGGAACGGTTTTCTCCTTTGATAAGCGGGGCGTTGATTTTTCTCGTGCTGAATGAAATCGGGGAGGAATCTTTTGCCGAGGAAGGTTCTTTCCCCATAGACCCGCGCATTCAGCAGGCATTGAATCTGATTTCAAGCGCTTTTCGCACGGGGCAGTTTATCGGTTTAAGCAATCATTCCATAAGCCGGAAAATCGGCATGTCCCAAGTGAACTTCCAGCATTTGTTCAAGCGGGAACTGAAAATATCGCCGCACCGTTATATCTTGAACTTGCGCTTGGAATTGGCGTATAGACTGTTGAAGGAAAGCAACAGGAGCATAGAGGACATTGCCGAGGCGACCGCCTTTGCCAATC